>CAMPJM010000358.1 GCA_946886805.1 uncultured Flammeovirgaceae bacterium
TTTCCAGCATCATGCAATGCTTTCGTGTGCGTTCAGAAGTTTCTACCAATTGCCAGCATTCGTCAATTGTGGTTGCTGCCGGTACCTCTATGGCAACATGTTTTCCCTGCTCCATCGCATACAATGCCATAGGTGTGTGCAAATCCCAGGGAGTAGCAATGTACACCAGGTCTATATCTTCTCTTTCACAAAGTTTCTTCCAGGCGTTTTCTGTGCCAGAATATGTTGCGGGTTTATGAGAAGAGGTTTCCAATAACTTTTGAGCCGCCGCCACCTTTTCCGGCCTTATATCACATAGCGCATTTATTTCCACACCTTCAATGTGACTCATTCGGGCAACAGCCCCTGGACCCCGCATGCCTAACCCGATGATGCCGACCCGGACCGAATCCATTGCTGGCGCAGCATAACCACTCATATTAAACTTTTGTGTATGAGATCTGCCGGATTGTTTTTGCACCGGATCCAACACCGGCTGTTTTTCCGTTTTGGTGGTACAGCCGTTCAATATGCCCGCACTGGCTACGCTGATACCGGCCAATCCAGTTAGTTTTAAGAATTCTCTACGGTTATTGCTCATATAATTTGAAATTTGAAATTTGAAAATTGCGTACTGTCCCTCTGTTTACTCTCCACTTCTGAACTTTACTTGAAATCTTTTCTACGTGTTTTTTGCCCACCCTCCATTTCCTTTTGCCTACTGCCTACTGCTTCTCTATTTTTTATTCGTCTACTATAAATTTGCCAAGCCACATTTTAACCACGAACCTTCACCCTGAACTTTGAACCCTGAACCCTCAACTTTCACAATTTTTAACCTTAAACTTTAAACTGTGAACATTCACTTCGCCCTGACTTTGTTTCCTGCCATAGCATAGTATAAGATGAAAAGATAGCAAGGGATCACTATCCAGTATGCTTGTTGCGGATTTATTAAGTCGGCAAGGAACCCATAGACAAGGGGAACGACAGCACCTCCGGCAAGAGCCATGATCAAAAAAGAAGAGCCTATCTTCGTAAAACGTCCCAAATCAGCCAGAGCCAAAGGCCAGATCGCCGGAAATACCAATGCGTTTGCCAGGCCCAGCAGAGAAATTGATAACACGGATATATAACCTTCTGTGAATATGGCAATAAGGGCAAATACCACCCCGAGAATAGCGGATACTTTCAATGCTTTTTCCTGGGAAATATATTTTGGTATAGTCGCAATACCGAGCAGATATCCGACAACCATTGCTATTAAAGTACAGGTAGTAAAGAACTTTGCAGTAGACAAGTCAATCCCTTGAGAGGCACCATAACTGATAATGGTGTCCCCGGCGATCACTTCAACGCCAACGTACAGAAACATGGCAATTGTGCCCAATATTAAATGAGGGAAATTGAATATGCTCTTTTTGTTGGTGTTTGCAGCGGCGAGAACTTCATCTTCCTGATCGGTATCTACTTCGGGCAAAGAAGAAAAATACACGATGATGGCCAGCGCAATCAATACCGCCGTCATAATCAAATATGGTGAGATTACTCTGGTAGCCAGTTCATTAAGTTCCATCGTTTTCTGGGCAATGCCCATAGTACTTAGGCTACTAACCAATTCATCTGCGTCTTTTAAAGCAATTGCCCCTAAGACGATTGGTGCCAAAGCCCCTGCAATTTTGTTGCAGATACCCATGATACTGATACGTTTGGCAGCACTTTCACGGGGACCAAGTATGGTTATATATGGGTTTGCTGCTGTTTGTAGCACCGCCAATCCAGTACCCTGTATGAACAAGCCAAAAAGGAACAAGCCATAGGTACGTGTAAGAGCAGCCGGAATAAAAATCAATGCCCCGACTGCCATCACTACCAACCCAACCGACATGCCTTTTTTAAATCCTGTGGTTTGAAGCACCCAGGCAGAAGGGATGGCCATTACCAAATAAGCAATATAAAATGCGAAAGCGACAAGATAGGATTGAAAATTATTTAGTTGGCAGGCAATTTTCAGGTAAGGGATTAATACAGAATTCAGCCAGGTAACAAAACCAAAGATAAAAAATAATGCTCCTATAATAACAATTGAGCGGGAATCACTTGTTTTCTTCGGCAAGGTAGCTGAACCTGTAGCAGAACCTTTCTTTTTTAACCTAGCCTTATCTGTCATATGTTTTGAAACTTGAAACTTGAAACTTGAAAATGGAAACTCGAAAATGGAAAATTGAAAATTGAAAATGGAAGCCGGAAACTTGAAATTTGAACCCTCAACCTTACACTTTACACTTTACACATTAAACATTAAACTGTGAACCTTGAACATTGAACTTTGAACTTTTGTCACCTTGAACTTTAAACTGTCAACCCAAACCTCACTTCCCCAAAAAATTCAGGTAAATGAAAATTTGGCTCATCTGCTATAATATCACTCCACGATAAATAATGAGGGCTTGGCAAGTCATCCCCACATTTAAAGAAGTTTGCTTTGGCTTTTAATTTATCAAAGCTGATTAGTTTAGTTTCGCAAAATATTTCAATGGGTAGCACTAAGGTTAACTGCCAATTAATATCGAATTGATCGTTACTGGGTGGATTTACTACACTCCAAATTTTGATCTTGGAAATAACTCCTTCAGGTAGCAACTTTCTATTGTTCCTCTGTAATCCATAAGCAGCCCGGCAAGTACCCAAACAATTAAACTCGAAATTATAATATTCTCTTTCACCATTAAAAGCTATAAAAAACTCTACACAGCTATCTTTGTACACAGGGTCATTAGTATTGCGGTACTTTGCTTGAACATTATTTTCGCTCACATAAAATTTCATAAAGAGGCAGTCATGGTTGTGTGCAATTGCAAACATCACCTTTGGCTTATAACTAAAAGCCGGCCATGGGACCTTGTCAATATGGTTCTTCTCCAGCTTGTCCAATGAATCAGCAATTACCTGAATCGCTGTATTTCTATCTATACCCTCACTGGCAGAAACCTCCAATTGCTTCATTACTTCTTCTTTTCTCCAAGTTCCTGATTTTCTGAGGCTGCTGTATCCAGAATAATGGTGTTTAGCTGCTCATACTTTTCCTCCAATTCTTCCACCAGTCTAAACTGTGCTTTTGCGCGTTGTAAATTATGGTCAGGAAAGCTTATTTTATAGTAATTATCCCCATCAATATAATCGGTAAGAAAGCGCAATCCCATAATAAAAGGCAGCAATAGCACGCCCTGTGATAGTGTACTTATTTCTGCTGCCGTCAAAAAGTTTCTTGTCTCTTTCATGAATCCACGGGTAAATCCCTGGAAGAGGTCAATATCAACTTTTATTTTATCGAGGTTTTTTTCATCTTCCGGGGCTTTGTTCACAATAGAGCGAACGGCGTCGCCAAAGTCGTAGGCCACGAATCCGGGCATTACCGTATCCAGATCAATCACGCATTGTGCCTCATCATTGCTATTCAGCAGCACGTTGTTAAATTTAGTGTCGTTGTGCGTTGTTCGAAGAGGAAGCTTTCCCTGACGCCCTAATTTACAGATCGTACTCATAGCTTCGATCCGTTCCAGCACAAATGATACTTCAGCGGCTACGTCTTTCACCCGTCCTTTTGGGTCGCGCACCATAGCTCGCTGGAAAAGCTTGAGCCGGTTCTCGATATCATGGAAATGAGGAATGATTTCATGAAGTTCAGTGGCATCCAAATCGGACAGCAAAGACTGAAATCTACCGAACGCTTTGCCCGCTTCATAAGCCTGTTGTATTGTCTGTGCAATGTCATAGCTCCTGGTATTTTTCAGGTAAATATATACCCGCCAAAAGTTTCCGTCGCTATCCATATAATAGCCTTCACCTTGCCTGGTAGGAACTAATGTTAGTACTTCCTTATCAGGTGCTGTACCTGGTATAGCTTCAAGCCTTTTTCGAAGGTGCGTGGTTACCCGCTGCACGTTTTCGGTAAGGGCGGGGATATCTTTAAAAATATTATGATTGATACGCTGTAGTAAATAGTCTGGAAACTCGGGCTGCACAGTGCTAACCTTAAATGTGTCATGAATATGGCCAGATCCATGTGGCTCCACATTCGCAACACTACCTTTAGTGGCAAAATTTGATATAATAACAGGGAAATTATAATGTGTCCTTTTATTCAGTAGCATACTATTGTTTATATTTTTGACGAAGCCCATAAATTTTCCGGGTATACGCCACCTTCTACTAAATCTTTTAGCGCCTCAATAGCTACGGGTTTGTCGTTTGGAAAAGTAACTCCAAACCATTTTTCAGGTGTGTCCAGTACTTTTACACTGGCGCTGCCTGTTTTAACAAGCATGTTCACTACTTCGGGGAGGTAAAATTCTGCTTTAGCACTTTCGTGTCGCTTCGTATTTAGAAATTCTTTGAAACAAGAGTCAAAATATGGGAAAACAGAAGGCGTAAAGCCCATGAGGTTCATCGAAACAATTTCATCGCCATCCAAGGATATTTGCTGATTATCTTTATCCTTAAGTTCAATGCCTGTTTTTGTTTGGACAATATGGGTTTGCTCCGTTATACTTTCCAGATATCCCTCGCCGCTGATTTCGCAAATACCCCTGGAAACTGCACCGTGTGGGGATAAAGTGTTTTTCATCTGATATCCGATTAAACCATACCGGCGTTCATCGGTCGTGTTTTTCAAGAAGCTGGCTATTAATTCAAAAGATCGGTAGCCATAAAAATCATCAGCATTGATTACTGCAAATGGTTTATTAATTTTCGATTTAGCTGTCCATACCGCATGTCCGGTACCCCAGGGCTTTTCCCTATTCTCCGACCTATCAAAACCCTCGGGCAGGTCATCAAGCTCTTGTAGCACAAAGTCCACTTCAATTTTGTCAGCAAACCGATGCAGCATCACTTCTTTAAATTCTTTCTCTATAGAGCGACGAATCACGAAAACTACCTTTTCAAAACCAGCTCTTAAAGCATCATAAATAGAATAATCGATTATTGTTTCGCCACCTGGCCCAAATTCTTCA
>CAMPJM010000359.1 GCA_946886805.1 uncultured Flammeovirgaceae bacterium
TCTTATTTCCGTTAATTCCAATTGGCACTAATTTTAGTCCTCAACATCTTCCTTTTTCACTACTACTTCCCCTCCTTCTATGCCTGTAAACCATTTTATTGAAATCTCATCTTCAGTTTCAGTGTTGAGGTTCCAGGAAAACGATTTAATCTGGTGTAGAGATTTTATTTTGCCAGTTTCACTGTTAAAATGAACTAATTGAAAATCCGGAACTTCTTTGACATTGGTGGTATTCCACTCCTGCAACAACAAGCCCGGCCCAAAAGGGTATTTAAAATCACCAAAGAGTCTGTTTTCTAAATCTGGTGCGTGTGGCGTAGCCTTTAACTTATAGAATGCAGGTCCGAACATGATCTCATCCACATACAGACTTTCAATTTCAAAACCGCCAAGACTTGTAAATGGCGTCCAGGTCGGCTTCTTTATTTCTATCCCGGTGTCGGTGCTAGCAGAAATGCGTGAAACCAGTTTCGAGAGAGAAGAAAAGACATACAATATCCCAACAAATATCAATGAAAAGGTAGTGATTAGAGGGTAAAAGATCACAAAAAGCACATTCCAAAGAAACTTTACAATGGAATTGCCTCCTTCTGACGCGTAAGGGTGATCATTAGACATAATAGTTTAAGCTATTAAAAAAATAAAAAGTTCAACTTTAGATTTAATTAAGGAACATAGGAGATTTCGGCCGGAAATTTATCATTCACTGCCCCTAATCTTTCGAAAGCAGGGCGTGAAAGCTTTATCAAAACTTTGTCATTCACACCTGTTTCAGGAAGCTTTCCAATGACCCTCACAAAAACGTTTTGATTGTTCATTTCATTCGTTACCTGCATGATGGTGCCTATGGGAGCTGTCCTATGAAGAGCAACATACTTTTTTGTATCCGATGCATCCTCTATAATTTCTGCAAGTCCCAATTCTACAATCTTTTTAAAACCGCTGGAATTTTTGTTTTCAGGTTCGTTTTTAGCTTCAGATTTCTTTTCTTCGGTCACAGGTTCTTTAACTTCAGGTTCAACTTTATTGTCAATCCTTACTACATTTTCCTGCGCCACCTCTTCAGTTATTACGGGTATTTGCTCCGTTTCATCATATTTATTAGCTTTCCTGTCGACTTTTATTGTCAATTTCTGACCCACATCTAAGGCATTGCCTTCGAGATTATTCCATTTTTTGATATCTTCAACTTCTACATTATAAATTTGAGATATCGAAAACAGTGTTTGAGAAGGTTCTACGTTGTGCACAACTTTACTTGAAGGGTCATTCTCGTTTTCCGTCTTATTGCTTCTCTTTTCTTCCTTTTTTGGTTTGTTTTGTTTTCCGTTATCCTTTTGGTTATTACGACCATTCGAGGGGGAAATGACCAGGGTTTGTCCTACATTCAGGTCATTTGAGCTCAAATTGTTCCATTTTTTAATATCTTCAACAGACACGTTATTGAGTTGCGCAATTGAAAATAAGGTTTGTCCCGGGGCTACAGTATGACTTTTTTGAGCAGACGTGCTTTTTTGTTCCTGCTGATAGGGTATTTTTAAAACTTCACCAAGCTTAAGGCCTGACTCCGATGCCGGATTATACTCTATTATTTCTTCAATGGAAGCATTGTATCGTTTCGACAGTGAGTACAAAGTTTCTTTGGCTTCTACTTTGTGCAGGATAAAAATATTCCCGTTTATCTTTTCGATACCAATAGAATCTTTTTCGCTCAAAACACTGGCGTTTCCAGCGGTAATAAAGCAGCATAATATTACGACAATCGTAAAATGAATTTTCATAAAAAAGGTTAAATTATAGGTTATAGCTAAAAATTTCATTTTTTTCTTTTACAAAGATGACTTGATTTTTAACAATAAAAAAAGTTTCCAAGCCAACAGCATTTATATTTCCCTGGATAATTTCATTATAAAGAATTTCTCCTTCCGAATCCATCACAAGCAAATAATTAACCAAAGTATTGTCATCACCGGTATAGTAGGAAATAATAATCCGATTGTTAACTTCCAGATATTCTATAGCTTTAACGGCTTGCAGGTGAAGCCTATTGTATAAGTAGCTTTTACAAGTTTCAAAATAAGAAGTTCCCTCTTTATAATGTAAAGGATATTGCGTTTCCAGTTTGCTTTCGTCATCCTTCTTTGGAGATAAATTCGATTGAAAAAACTGCGCTTCTTCTACATCATACCTTTCACCATCCATTAAATCTATAGTTTGGTATTGCTTATCCTGATCTATTATTTTAAACCCAAGCACCTTATTATCCTGCACGTTTAAATAAGTAAAATCGTTGTGCGTCCAGCAAACTTTTTTTTGTCGGATATCAAAGGCAATGAGACCTTTTGGTTCAGGATCTGAATTATCGACATAAATATGCAACAACAGAACTCCCTGGACTATTGTAGTCATTCCCACCCACCAATTTTCATCAAATTCGAGGCCGTCCCAAAGTACGTTACCACTCTTCAGATCAAGGGCAGTAAAACTAACCTGATGATTATCATTTTCCCTAATTTCCAAGATCAGGACTTCCCCCTGCTCATCTAGCAACATATTCCAGATGTTCCCTTCAAAAGAAAAAGAAAAGTTTGCACTTAATTTACCCGACATTGTATATTGTATAAAATAATTGCGTAAAATTAAACTTTTACAACAGGCTTTCAAAAATATGTCCATTAAGTATAAAAGTAATTTATTTCTGTTTTCCGTGCTGATGTTGCTTCCATTTCTAAATTTATTTGCCCAGGATTCCACAAAGCAAATAGTATTGAAAATGGACATTAACTCAGCTATAGATCCGCGCATGAATCGATACGTCAAGCTTGCACTAGAGCATGCTGACGAAATAGCTGCCGACTATATTCTTGTGGAGATGGACACCTACGGCGGGGCTGTAAATGATGCTGATGACATCCGGACAGCTTTTCTAAATTACCCTAAACCCGTTTTTGTTTTTATCAACAAAGATGCAGCCTCTGCAGGTGCTTTAATCTCCATTGCCTGCGATAGTATTTATATGGCTCCCGGTGCCAGTATTGGAGCTGCCACTGTGGTAAATGCAGAAGGAGAAGCTGCACCTGATAAATATCAATCCTATATGCGCTCGATCATGCGGTCGACGGCTGAAGCTACCGGAAGAAATCCTCTGATCGCCGAAGCAATGGTTGACGAAAACCTCGAAATAGAGGGCGTTTCACCAAAGGGACAGGTAATAACATTTTCTACTTCCGAGGCGATAAAACATGGCTTTTGTGAGGCCCAGGTGAATAGTATTGAGGAAATAATGGAACTCAATAACATAGAAGATTATGATATTCAAACTTTTGAACTTAGCCAAACCGAAAAGATAATTGCGATTTTCCTAAATCCTTTTATCAGCGGTATACTGATTTTAATAATTATTGGAGGTATTTATTTTGAGCTTCAAACACCGGGAGTAGGTTTCCCCATTATAGCTGCTTTTATAGCATTGCTTTTATATTTTACCCCCTATTATTTACATGGTCTGGCCGATAATTGGGAAATCATTATTTTCTTCATCGGTATTGGTTTGTTAGGGGTGGAAATATTTGTTATTCCCGGTTTCGGTGTGGCTGGAATAGCAGGACTCACCCTTACGCTTGGCTCGCTTATATTAGTGATGCTGAATAATGACATTTTTGATTTTTCTTTTGTTCCTGATGAAGATGTAATCCAGGCCGTAGCCACCGCAGGCATTGGTTTAATAGGTGGAATGGTGGTAATCTTCTATGGTGGGCTTAAATTTACCGAATCCAATGCTTTTAAACGGGTGACACTACAAGATAAGTTTGAACGTACGCAGGGATATACTTCCAATTTTAAAACGGGAACATTTATTGGCAAAAAAGGCGTAGCTTATTCTGTGCTGAGGCCCAGCGGAAAAATAATGATAGATGATGAAATTTATGATGCTTTTACAAGAGGAAATTATATAGATAAAGGTGTGGAGGTGATTGTAATAGATGACGGAGGTACCTCGCTGAAAGTGAAAGAAGTTGTTTAGTAGGCAATGAGATGCTCCATCTTAATCTGAAAAAGGCAGAAAAAAAGATTTCCCCGACGGGATGGCTTTGTCGCACGCAAAGATTAATTAAGAAAAAAACGCAAAGAGCGCAAAGGCATAAGATATGAACAGCAACGGATTTTGTTGATTTGAATTTTAAAATACGATGTTGTCCGAAAGTCACCGCTCAAGATTCGTTTTCATCTATCAGCTTTTTGCGAAAATTTCGTCAAAAAATCCAATATTCCTGATAAAGCAAATAAACTTCCTATCCTGGGAAAAATATTAAAAAATGAGCAATACTTATAAAATATTAGGAGTAATTCCCGCCCGATATGCTTCAACACGATTTCCGGTAAAGCCATTGGCTGATATAATGGGCAAATCGATGGTGCAGCGGGTTTATGAAAGTGCTAAGGCTTCAAAAAGCTTGTCGAAAGTTGTAATAGCAACTGACCACGATGAAATTTATGATCATGTACGCGGCTTCGGAGGAGATGTTTGCATGACAGATGTTAATCACCAAAGCGGCACCGACAGATGTTATGAAGCATTGTCATACGAAAAAGAAGCTTTTGATTATGTCATCAATATACAGGGCGATGAGCCTTTTATAGATCCCGTCCAGATTGACCTTCTGGCGTCTTCCTTTGCCGAAGGGGTAGAAATTGCCACCCTGGTGAAGCAAATTGACAATAACCATGCACTGCATAATCCTAACGTGGTAAAAGTCGTTTTCGATAAAAATGATTTTGCATTGTATTTTAGCAGGGAAACTTTGCCACACCAAAGAGGGGTTTTAAAGGAAAACTGGCTTGAAAAAGGGTTTTTCTACAAGCACATAGGCATTTATGGATTTAAAAGTGAAGTTTTAGAAAAGCTCGTTAGACTTCCCATTTCCTTTTTGGAACGGTCAGAGGCACTTGAACAATTACGCTGGTTAGAAAATGGCTATAAAATAAAAGT
>CAMPJM010000360.1 GCA_946886805.1 uncultured Flammeovirgaceae bacterium
AAGGTGAGTTGCGTATAATGATCTGCAATTTTATCCTTTTTATAATTTATTGCTTGGATGGTATTTTCGAAGCTATCTGTTTCTGCATCTTTAACTTTTTCATTTATTCCCCAGTTTTTTCCATCCTCCAGTTTCATAGAAATTGATGAAGGGGTGATGATATCTTGGTTCTCATGCGATATGGAGTATTGAAGTTCCTCGCCAACATTCACTGTGAGCTGGATTTTCCCATCCGGTGATTTTATTTGGTAAGCTTGTTCCTTTTGGGCGCAAACTACGGTTGTGCTAAATAGGAACGCTAGTAAGAAAAAAATCCTTTTATTCATAATGTGATTTAGGTTAATGATACAAATTCCAATCACTTGCCTCAACAAGCATTGGTTGCCAGAAAACAGGGCGTTAATATACGTCCTTTTTAGCGTTTATAAATTTTTATCGGCAAAAAATAGTGGCTAGCAGTTAGTTTTTAGCGGTTGGCTTTTAGCAGTTAGCTTTTAGCGGTTAGCAGTTGGTGGTTAGCAGTTGGTGCAATGACCGTGGAGATTAACTGCTTTGCTAAACCTTTACCTGCTTCAATAAAGGATATAAATAAAACAATTCTATAAGTTTTAAATAATCTCCTGGTTGACAAAGCTTTGCTTTAAAAAGAAACAAACCCCCAAAAATACTACAAAAGCATCGGTAAGATGGCTCCCTCTTTAGTAGAGCTGCCGACAGGCTGAGGGGTTTTTCGGTGATTAGTAGTTAGCTGTTAGTTTTTAGCGATTGGCTGTTAGCTGGTTGGTGGTTAGCAATAAAAGTAGCTCTTCGAGCCAAAGCCCGGAACCGGAGATATGTCCTCACAGCTCTTTAACAATAGTAAGGCAGAAAGAAAAGAGTAGGGATAAAAACCTCGAAGCGTGATTTGTCAGAATGGACATTGTTCGAACATAACAGGTTGAATAACAACTACCTTTTGCTTGCAGATGTATTATAGGACAAGAAAAAGAAAGAATTTTTTATACCGGCAACCCTATATTTAAATTTCCTTTAAAAGATCTTAAGTACTGCGGCTATGCGCACTTCTATATTTTCATCCCTAATCTGCAATTTCTCCTGGAACAGACGCTTTAAACTCTTATTTATCGCTCTTATTATATGCTGTGGTTGCGAAATATCATTTGCTCAGGACAGCAAAATCAAATTTCACCGCATCACCACTAACGACGGTCTATCCCATGAACATGTAATAAGTTCTCTTAAAGATAAGAAAGGCTTTATGTGGTTCGCTACCCAACAGGGACTCAATAGATATGATGGCTATAAATTCACCGTCTACAAACACAGTGCACAAAAAAAGAATACCCTCAGAAACAATCTCACCTTTGATATTTTGGAAGATGAGGAAGGCTCAATTTGGATTGCGACTGCTTCCGGACTAAATAAATTCAATCATTCCGACGGTTCCTTTTCATTTATAGAAGGTACCGAAGGGATGATAATCAGGGATTTATTTATGGATAAAAAGTACAGGATATGGTTAGGAACAAGTAACGGGCTTTATTTATTCGACAAAAGTAAGGGCATTGTAAAAGGTTACAGGCATTCCCCGGATAACAAAGGCAGCATTAGCCATGATTTCGTATATAAAATCACTGAAGACGAGGGGATTCTATGGATTGCAACGATGAAAGGGTTAAATCGCTTCGATCCGGAAACTGAAAAATTTACCAGCTATTTGCATAATTCGGAAGACAAAGGTAGCATCTCCGGCAATCATACCCGCGATGTTTTGGTAGATAGCAAAAAAAGGATCTGGATTACCAGTTTGGCGGGCGGCTTATCATTATATGATCGGGAAACAAACCGGTTTATAAATTTCGCACATGATCCGAATAACAGCAATAGCCTAAGCCATAATGATGGCAGGGCCTTGATGGAGGGCGATGACGGAAAAATATGGATAGGAACCGAAAATGGTGGCCTCAGCATATTTCATTACGAAACGAACACTTTCACAAACTACAAAAACGATCTTTTTGAACAGAACAGCCTGAGTAATAATTCAATATACAGTATTTATAAAGACGACATAGGCAATGTCTGGATAGGCACTTATGCAGGTGGGGTAAACTTTGTACCCAAAATTGGAGAAAAATTTAAGCACTACAGAACCAATCCTTTGGATGAAAATAGCCTGAGCAATAATTTAATTCTGGGAATCCATGGCGACAGTAAAGGAAATATTATCATTGGAACCGACGGGGGCGGCATCAATTATTTAGATAGGAAAACGAGGAAGTTTACCCAATTGCGGCATGAACCTGGAAATCCCAATTCCATTAGTTCGGATTATGTCTACACCGCAATCGAATACGAAAAAGGTGTTATAGCCGCAGGTTTTTACAGAGGTGGCTTTGATCTTATCAACCTTAAGACCGGAGCTATCCAACATCACTTGCCTGATACAAGTGATAGTAAAAGTATCTCTGCAATCAGTATCTGTTCTGCCTTAAAAGATATGGAAGGCAACTTATGGTTAGGCACCGCAGATAAAGGGGGTTTGAATTTATACGACCCTGCTACCAAAACATTTGAGCATTTTCAGCCCACGCTTGTAAGAGAAAAATATATCAACGGCGGCTTTGTATATGTAATGTATGAGGACAAAAAGAAAAATTTCTGGATAGGAACAGATGACGGGCTGGTTTATTTTGACAGAAACAATAAGGTCTTTTTAAACTACAAACATGATTCTACCAACTCACAAAACGTAGTCAACTCTATTCTGGAGGACAAACATGGAAATTTATGGATAGGCACAGTAGATGCCGGCCTGAATTATTTTAATACCACAACCAAGGTTTTTACAGCATACACTACTGATGATGGCCTGCCTGGAAATACAGTGTATGGAATTTTAGAAGACAACGATGGAAATATATGGTTTAGTTCTAATAAAGGTCTTTCAAAATTTAATCCTTCAACAAAAAAATGCAGGAATTATAGCCTCAATGATGGCGTTCAGGGCAATTCCTTTAAAGCTAACGTTTGCTATAAAACAGAGGATGGAGAAATGTTCTTTGGGGGTGTGAATGGACTGAATTCTTTTTATCCGGATAGTATAGAGGACAATACATTTATCCCGCCCATTTTTATTACCGACCTTCAAATATTCAATGAATCCGTGGAAGTGGGGGCGGAAGGCTCGCCTTTGGAGAAATCCATTCTTGAGACCAAATCGATAACCATAGACTATGATCAAACATTTTTAACATTTGAATTTGCGGCACTAAATTTTACCAGCCCGCATAAAAATCAATACTCATACAAGTTAGAGGGATTTGATAAAGAGTGGATCAACTCTGGCAACAAACGAAACACAACCTACACAAACCTTGACCCGGGAAGATATGTCTTTAGGGTAAAAGGGTCTAATAATGATGACGAATGGAATACAACCGGTGCCTCTCTGGAAATTATTGTGACGCCCCCGTTTTGGCAGACTTGGTGGTTTAGAGCAATCGCAATATGTGCTTTAGTGGGAATGGCGATATCCTTTTCCAATTTTAGGATGAAAAGAATTCATAAGCAAAAGGATAAACTGGAAAAGCAGGTATTGGAACGGACAACCCAGGTTGTTAAGCAAAAAGAAGAGCTTCAGGAACAAAAGGAAGAGCTTCAAACCATCAATGAGGAATTAGAAAATCAAAAGAAGGAAATAATAGCCAGAAAAGAGGCGGCTGATGTTGCCAGAAGAGAAGCAGAAATATCAAAAAAAGAGGCTGAACGGGCAAATCAGGCAAAGAGTTCGTTCCTGGCGACCATGAGTCATGAAATCAGGACGCCTATGAACGGTGTAATTGGCGTCACCTCACTTTTGACGCAAACACCTTTGAATCAGGAGCAAAAAGAATACACAGGAATAATCAAACGGAGCGGTGAAGCGCTATTGGCCATTATCAATGATGTACTGGATTTCTCAAAAATCGAGTCCAACATGATGGATTTAGAAGAAAGTGAGTTTGACCTTCGAAACTGCATTGAAGAGGTTGTCGATCTTTTTTCGTCCAATACAGCTAAAAAAGGACTGGAACTCTTATATTTTGTAGACAAAAAAATTCCGGAAACAGTCATTGGAGACAGCCATCGTCTGAGACAAATTCTTATCAATTTGGTGGGGAACGCCTATAAATTTACTGAAACAGGAGAAATTTACATTAAGGCAAGTGCTTTGAATTTTTCAAAAGATCAACTTATAGTGTCTTTTCAGGTGAGGGATACGGGAATTGGTATTCCTGAAGAAAAGCAGTCGAGGTTATTCAAAGCATTTTCGCAAATTGACCCCTCAACCACTCGTAAATATGGTGGAACAGGCCTTGGCCTTGTCATCAGTCAAAGGCTTGTTTCTATAATGGGAGGCGAAATTGCCGTAAAGAGTAAGGAGCATGAAGGCACTGAGTTTACCTTTACTTTGCCATTTAAAACAGCAAAATTTGACACCCCGGAAAATGGGATACCAGATATACCATCAGAAAAAATTTGGGCTGGAGGGAAAATACTTGTTGTTGACGACAATCAAACAAGCTTAGCTATTTTGGAATCGCACCTCATAGATTTTAAGTTAACACCATTTACTGCTAAAAATGCCGATCAAAGTATAAAAGTTTTGGAGGAGAATCCTGACATTGGGATTATGATTATCGACTTGAATATGCCGGATACCGATGGGATAAGCCTGACCCGCCTTATCAAAGGAAAAAAATCGGATATGGCCATAATATTGATGAATCCCTTGGGAAATGAAATTAAGGACGAACATTTAAAACTCTTTGCGGCGGTAATTTCAAAACCTATAAAACAGCATTTATTATTCGATGTGCTGAAGGGAGTTTTAGAGAAGAAGAGCATCTCAAGGGATAAAATTTCAGCTCCCGCACAAGGACCTTCCAGAGATTTTGCTATCCAACACCCACTGACAATACTGGTCGCTGAAGACAATCC
>CAMPJM010000361.1 GCA_946886805.1 uncultured Flammeovirgaceae bacterium
TAGTTCAGTGGGCTATATCTCCGAAGAAATAACGGTTGGTAATCGATCCACAATCAATGTTACGCTGGTTCCGGATATTACCTCGATGGAAGAAGTGGTAGTGGTTGGTTATGGCACTCAAAAGAAAGTTAACCTTACTGGTGCAGTTGATGTGGTTAAAGCAGAGCGTTTGGAAAATCGGCCACTTTCAAGTGCTGGGGAAGGTTTGCAAGGTTTGTCGCCCAATCTAAATATCACTGTGCCCAATGGAGATCCTTCTACTGGGACAAGATTTAATATCAGGGGTTTTGAGTCCATCAACGGAGGAGAACCTTTAATTTTGGTAGATAACATCCCGATGGACATAAATCTTATAAATCCTGCTGATATTGAAACATTTACCGTACTGAAGGATGGTGCAGCGGCAGCTATTTATGGTGCAAGGGCTGCTTTTGGTGTTATCTTGATAACAACCAAGAGTGGAAAAAAAGGCCTTAATATTAGACTAAGTACACAACAGTCTTGGGACAAGCCGATCTGGCATGTAGACCCTATTACGGATGGCTATATTTATGCTTTAGAAAGAAATAAGGTACAAGTAAGAAACGGAGATAATCCTTATTATGCCCCAGAATATATGGAAGGCCTACAAAGGTACTGGGAGGATCCTATTAATAATCCTGCTTATGAAATAGTGGACGGGGTTTTTCAAAACTATGGGTATAATAACCTCTCCAATAGCCTGATGAATTCGCTTCAACCGCGTCGCAAGTATGACCTGGCAATTTCTGGTGCAACAGACAAAGCAAACTATTATACGTCTATAGGGTATTTTACCAAAGAGGGCTTCTTTAACCATCCTGGCAATGATGAATTTAAACGATATAATATATTAATGAAAGCTGATTTTGAGGTGAGGGAATGGTTAAGTTTTAATCAGCAGATCATGGCAAATATATATAGATCCGATATCCCTAATGCAGATATTAATGATGTAATTAGGACAGAGCCCATCAGAGGTTTTGTAGTTCCTCGCTTGGAAGGCTATGAGGAGTACGAGGGAATGTATTGGGATAATCCATTCACTATTCTTGCCGACTTAGCGAACGGAGGTAGAGAAACTGATGCAAGAAATGATATTTGGTTAAAGTCGGGGATAAGGGTTGAACCCCTTAAGCGTTTATCTTTAGTTTCTGATTTTTCTTACAATATATTTAACCGAGAAGTTCAGGATGCTAATCCCCCCTTTGAAATGGTTAGTATGACCCTCGATCAGGACAATCCGGTACTACGTTTTGGAGACGATGATATATCGGTTCAGCGGCATGCAAATCAGTATTATATCTTTAATGCTTATGCAGAATATCTTGTCGATGATTTAGAGGATCATTATATTAAAGGTATGGTTGGTTTCAACCAGGAATGGGAATATAACACCAATATTTCGGGCGAGTCAACTACTTTGTTGTCGCCTAGTATTATTGATATCGGGGCAACATCAGGTATACAGCAAATCTCAGGCGGAAAAAGCCATGTGGCTTTACGCGGTGCTTTTTACAGGCTCAACTACATTTATAAAGATCGGTACTTATTTGAAAGCAATGGTCGTTATGATGGTACGTCGCGTTTTCCCTCAGACGACAGGTTTGCATTTTTTCCATCATTTTCAGTAGGATGGAGAATTTCAGAAGAACCCTTTATGGATGCAACAAGAGGCTTTATTGACAATCTTAAACTAAGGGCTTCATACGGTGCATTGGGCAACCAGCTTTTAGGGAACGACCGATATCCTTACATAGCCGCCATGGGTTCTGGGTTTTCTAATTTTGTTATGAGTTCAGGCCAGACCCCATACGTGAGACCTCCAGGCTTGATAAGCCCCAGTCTGACTTGGGAGTCAGTGATATCAAAGAATATTGCCATGGATGCAACCTTGTTAAATAATCGGTTGGACCTTTCTGTGGATTTTTACACTCGTGAAACAGTAGATATGTTGAGAAGAATGGAGTATCCTGCCGTGTTAGGCACAGGTGCACCCCAACAAAATGCTGCCGACCTAATGACAAAGGGATGGGAAGTGTCATTAAAGTGGAGAGACGCTATCTCAAGTGACCTCGACTATTATATAGACTTTAATATTGCAGACTGGTCAGCCGAAATCACGAAATACGATAACCCCACAGGGGCAATCAACGACTATTATGAAGGACAAAAGTTAGGTGAAATTTGGGGATACACCTCCGCTGGCATCATTCAGGATGAAGAACAATTGACAAGTTTGCCTGACCATAGTAGAGTAAACAACGATATAATGATTGGGGATATGTCGTATGAAGATTTAGATGGCGACGGAGAAGTAAGTAATGGCACTAATACTTTAGATGATCCAGGAGACAGGAGGGTTATTGGAAATACAACACCTCGATATTCCTTTGGCTTTAATGCTGGAGTAACCTATAAAGGTATTTTTCTTGACTTGTTTTTTCAGGGTGTAGGACAGCGGGACTATTACCCATCCACTGGAAGTTGGACATGGTTTTTCCCTTGGAGGTCTTATAATGGAGATAATTCTTGGTTGACCGACTCTTGGACACCGGATAACAGAGACGCATATTTTCCGGAGGCTCAAATCGGGACTTCAAGCATTCAGTCGCAGACCAAGTATCTGCAAAATGCTGGCTATATCAGGCTTAAATCACTGAACTTAGGGTATAACCTACCGAATTCGCTTGTAAGTAAAATTGGTTTGAGCAGTGCACAAGTGTTTGTCGGAGGTCAGAATTTGTGGGAATATTCTAAGATTCGCAAGCCGCTTGATCCTGAGTATGTCTTCGACGGCTCGATCGCTTATCCATTGGCCAGGACATATACTGTCGGTGTAAATATTAACTTTTAAATTGAAGCATATGAAAAATAACACAAAAAAATACATTGTTCTAATGATATTTCTAAGTATAGCTGCGGGCTGTAATGATGAATTTATGGAACGATATCCACTTGACGAGATCAGCAGTGAAACCTTTTGGAAGTCAGAAAGCGATCTGAGAACTTACAATAATGGCTTTTACGATCTTGTGAAAGATGATGCTGTCTTTGCGATCTTCAATGGCCTGGGTCCCGGGCCAGGTGTCAATTTCTCTGGAGGGATTTGGTGGAATTCACAGTTTAGTGACAATCTGGCGCCAGTTCACGGACGTTCTGAGGAATTTATCGAAGTAAAAACCGGTTATCACGTAGTTGAAAACAACCCGCGGATACAGGGCTACACTGGGTGGAACCTCGTACGTGCCATCAATTTTGGCTTGGAAAATTATGACCGGGCGGAAATTCCTGAGGAGATAAAAAATCGCTACGTCGGAGAGGCCTTGCTTTTTAGAGGATGGTTTTACGCAGACAAAGTTTCTAAGTTTGGTGATGTACAATGGATAGATGCTCCTTTGAACATCGATTCGGAGGAGCTTTACAGTCCAAGAGATGACAGAGAGTTTGTCATGGATAGGGTATTGGAAGATTTAGATTCGGCTATAGCTTATTTACCTGAAGATTGGGGGGATGGACTAAACCCAGGGAGAGCAGATAAGTGGGTCGCTTTGGCCGTAAAATCAAGGGTATGCCTTTTTGAAGGTACATGGAGAAAATACCATGGCGGAAGTAATCCAGAAAAATGGCTTCAAGAAAGCTTAGAGGCATCGACAGAATTGATGGAAACTGGTGGGTTTGCTTTGTACAATACTGGAAATCCGCTGACAGATTACCGACATGCTTTTTCATCGACAACACAGGAGGGAAATCCTGAGGTGATCTACTGGAGAAAATACGAGGCCTTGGTAAATGGTCACTTTGCTTCACGTCTTTTCTGGAATTACAATGGCGGAGTAACAAAGGATTTTGTTGATGATGTTTTACTTGAGGACGGTTTACCGATAACTTTATCTCCGCTATACCAGGGCGACAAAAATATTGAGTCTACCTTTATGAACAGAGATTTGCGTCTTAGGCAATGTGTCCTCCATCCCGAAGATCAGGAGATGCTCAACTATGCCAATGATCTAAACAATACTTATCCAAGAATCAATCAACAGCCTGGGGGCCGTAACAAGTCTACAACTGGGTATCATGTGGTTAAAAATTGGATTCCGGAAGATGAGCAGGCACCGAGGGATCAGCATACTGCTTCTCCGCCTTGCTTACGTTTAGGGGAAGTATTTTTAAACTATGCGGAAGCCAAAGCGGAATTGGGTACCATCACGCAAGCCGATCTTGATAAAACTATTAATCTGTTGCGAGAGCGGGCTGGAATGGCTCCAGAGGCTTATCTTACGCTTGATCCGCCAATGGACCCGCGATATGCAGATAGGGGCATTTCATCCTTGCTGGTTGAAATTCGTAGGGAACGTAGAGTGGAACTTTTCTTAGAAGGCTTAAGGTATGACGATTTGCGCCGTTGGAAATGGGGATATGAACTTGCTGAACCAGATTTGGGAATACGATGGGATGATGAAGCGATTGCACGCTACCCTGGGGCTGATCCTGAGGTGACGGAAGTAAACGGCATTCCATACGTCGACGTAAGAAAAGGCAGAGCGTTTTATCCACATGTTTTTGATGAAAACAAACATTACTTATGGCCAATTCCTGTGAACGCAATAGCAGAAAATCCAAATCTCGTTCAGACGCCAGGCTGGTAATTTTAACAAATCATAACAAAGTGGGATGTTCAGGCATCCCACTTTAACAGTCTATTTTTAAATTTTACTATTTTTATGACAAAATACTTTGTTTGTCTGCTACTATCCATTTGCCTTTTTCAAATCACCATTGGCTATTGTCAAGTCGCTTCTAGCGCAGGTAAAGAAGTCAAAAGTCCCAATATAATTTTTATTCTTACCGACGACCAGCGATGGGATGCGCTTGGATATGCGGGAAATGAATTGGTCCATACCCCCGAAATGGATAAATTGGCTGAACAGGGGGTTTACTTTAAGAATGCCTTGGTTACAACTC
>CAMPJM010000362.1 GCA_946886805.1 uncultured Flammeovirgaceae bacterium
CTTCTACTCCTAAGATAAAACTTCGGGGTGTCGGATAGGTACCTCGGTATACCCCGGTAATATTTCCGTTGAAATCTGTTGGTGGCTCTGGCGTAGGGCCTGAGAATTTAGTGATGTAAAATAAATTGCTCCCCGTAGCAAAAATTCTGGCCCGTGATAAGAAGTTCGTTTTACCCAGTAGACTTTCTGAAAAATTATATGAAAGCGTTATTTCTCTTAAAGCAAGGTAATCTCCTTTTTCATAAAAGCGGGAATTGTTACCATTGAGGTTGGCACCAGCATTGTTGATCCTGGTATAATTCTTTTTCCCCAAGGGCGCAGAAACCTGATCAGCATAATATACTTTAGGTATATCTGTTTCAGTATTTGTAGGCGACCAAGCATCTCTTTGAAGATCGATGTAATTAAAAGTTCCCTGATAATTGCCCAGTGTTCTTGCTACCAGGTCATTGTAAATGGTATGTCCCAAAGCAAATTCAAAGCGGGAGTACAAGGAGAAGCCTTTATAGGATAGATTGGCATTAAAGCCACCGGTCCATTTTGGATAGATATTTCCAATGTACATTTGGTCTCTGGAATCAATAGTATCATTCTCATCCACGTCCAGCCAGTTCACATCTCCAGGGGTAATTTTTCCCGATCCGTAAAGTGCATCCGGGCCGCTTATTCCGGCAACTACATCTATTCTGTTTGCAGCTACTGTCGTTACTTCCGAAGCATCTTTAAATATCCCCACTTGCTCAAAGGCATATATGTCCCCCAGCCTTCCACCTTCCTGCAAGCCACCTACCCATACAACCTCTCCCTGAGCTGGATCGTATATCTGAAATCCGCCTTGTCTGTTGTTTTCATTACCATTAAATGGCAACTCCAGGATCTTATTCCTAATAAATGATGCATTTGCACCAATATCTAATTTAAGGCCACTCGGTTGATTAAGGATATTGGCATTTAAACTAAACTCGTACCCCTCGTTTTGGTAAGTTCCCAAGTTAGTTCTGAAAGAACCGTACCCTGTATAGCTTGGAAGCGCTAAATTTGTTAAAAGGTCTTCCGTTTTCCTGTTAAAATAATCAAATATAACAGAGACTTTATCATCAAAGAAACCCATGTCAAGGCCAATATCGGTTGTGCGGCTTTGTTCCCATCTTAAATCTTCATTAATCATGGCAGTGTTTAAGAAACCTGCCTCGCCATCATACAGACCTACTTCACCATAAGCACCTTGTACTTCATACCTACCCAATCCGGCCACGTTTCCGTTTTCGCCATAACTGATACGGGGCTTTAAAGTAGATATAATGTTGGATACGCCGGAGTTTTGGAAAAATGATTCGCGGTGCACGTTCCAACCAGCCGACATGCCGGGGAAGAAGCCTACCCTGTTTTGTTCTGCGAGGCTTGAAACCGCATCCTGCCTGAATACCGCAGTAAATAGATAGCGTTGATCATAGTTGTAGTTAAGCCTACCAAATGCAGAAATGATGCGATATTCCGATTTGAAAGAATAATTGCTTCCAGGTGTAAAGTTTGTCGATGCGTTTACTGTTGGAATATCATCCGTGGGCGCTTCGGTTCCAAATACTTGTATATCATATTCTTTGGTTCCAAAGAACTCTGTTCCAAGCATTGCCTCAAAATTGTGGTTTTCACCAAAAGTTCTTGAATAATTTGCTATAGCATTGTATTGTTGCTGGAAGTCTCTTTGAAACCCGGCCAAAGCAGGCCTTCCTGTGTTAAAAGAAGGAGGATCAGAAAATATATTTGCATAGGATTGCGTCGCTTTTTGAAAAGAATTATTGATATTTTCAAATAAATAAGCATTCCCACTTGCTTTAACATATAAGCCTGGGAGTATATCCCACGTTACCGAGGCATTGGCCGTAACCCTATTCACCTCATTGCTTCTTTCCCGTTTGCTCAACCAGTACAAGGGATTGCCGTCTGTTACGCCATTTCCGGGATTTGGCAACGTTTTGGCTTCATCAAGCCAGGGGTTAAAAGTTGGCCATATCGCCAAATTCCTATACAATGTGTTAATTTCATCGCCTATAGTCCCTACTTGCGAAGAAGTGGAAAGAGAAACACCTGTACTAACCTCCAGACTAGGCTTTATTCGGTAAGAACCGTTAAGATTAGCTGTATAGCGCTTATAATCTGACCCTACAATAATTCCATCTTCATTGTAATAATTGAAGCTGGCAAAATATTTTCCTTTTTCATTTCCACCTGTAGCACTCACATAATGGTCCTTGGTATAGGTGTCCCTAAACACGAGGTCTTCCACCTCGCCTCCGTGATCTTTAAAAATAATTTGTCCGCCATAAGGATCATCCATTACTTCCCACCCTTCCGCCAAAAGATGCTCAGTGGAAGCATCAAAGCTTCGGATATCGAAAGAGGCCAGGTTCGCAGGGTCGGTCAACAATCCGTAGCCCCTTGAACCATTCACCTGATCCAGGGTTCTACCAGAATTGAGGTTTCCAAGGCGATTATAATAGATATAATCTTTTGCTCCAAAATAATTATATCCGGACCTTCTTTTGTTAAAACCTCCTGTAAACTTGTACGTTATTTCCGCTTTCCCGACTTTGCCCTGTTTGGTTGTAATGATGATTACGCCATTATTAGCTCGCGCACCGTAAATGGCGGTGGAAGCAGCATCTTTGAGCAATTCAATGGAGGCGATATCTTCCGGTGAGATGTCACTATAAGATCTTATTACGCCATCCACCACTACCAACGGAGGTTCCGGACTGTTAATGGAAGCACCGCCACGTAGTATAATTGATGGTGCTGCCCCTGGCTGTCCTGTCGAATTCACGACACGAAGCCCAGAAACCGTGCCTTGCAATGCACTTCCTACATTGGACCTTGGGGTGTTGGCCAAAACCTCCGAATCCAGCTTTGCTACGGAGTTAGTGAGGGTTTCCCTGCTTTGGGTGCCGTATCCTACCACTACTACTTCCTGCAGTGATTTTATATCGGGAGACAAGGAAGTGTTTATTTCAGTCCTATTATTAATAGGCATTTCCTCCGTTATAAATCCTATGTAGGAAAATACTAAAGTACCCGTTCCGTCCGGTACACTAAGTGAATAATCCCCTTCAACGTCTGTAATAGTACCAGTAGTAGTACCTTTTATTGAAATGTTTACACCAGGCAGAGGCTGGTCATCTTCTAACGAGATTACACGGCCGCTTACCGTAATCGTTTGCGCCGAGAGCGAAAAGTTCAGGAATATCCCAAACCCCAAAAAAAGCAACTTGAGTAGAGGTTTAATTTCCATATTGAAAGTGTTTTAGATTGTATTAAGTATGACATATCAAATGTAAATTAGATAATTTTAATTCGCAAGCGTTTTAAGAGTTATTTAAAAATATTAATTCTCATGCGTCAAATTAGCTTTGAGAAGCAATTTTAGACATGAATTTTCTACATTCATTGCCATCGAAGTTGCATTAGGTATGATCTATTATACAATAGATGTAATATTCAGACACAACAATTCTATTGCTAATCAGTAAAATCAAATCAAAATGTATTAGTTTTGTGCGTTGCCACAGTAAAAACCAGATAGATCATACATAATAATGGATAAAAAAAAGCCCATCGACAATAGCTCGTTAGTTGATAAAGTTGAGCTACATCTAATTGATTCCCTAATTAAAAAAGGGTTTAAAGTAGGTGATGCTATCCCGAAAGAATTGGAACTGGCCAGTAGTTTAGGAGTTAGCCGTACGGTAATCCGGGAAGCTTTATTGCGACTGAGGATGATAGGTCTTATTGAATCCAAAAGACATAAAGGCGCCGTTATTACCAATCCCGACCTATTAGCCTTATTGGAAAAACGAATGATCCCTCAGGTATTGGACAACACAACCCTTCGGGAAGTATTCGAGCTGCGCCTTGTTTTGGAGATTGGAATGGCCGATTTCATCATGGACAGGGTTACTAAGGAGGATATCGAGGAACTGAAAGAAATTGTTGCGGGCGAACCAGACCTCTCTAGCACACATCAATTCCAGATTCAGCATGAGGTTAATTTTCACGGGAAGTTGTATGAGATCTCCGGAAACGAGACGCTAAAGAAATTCCAAAAGATGCTATTGCTGGTTTTCGAATACGTCCATAGCAGCGGCCTTCTAAAAAAAGAAGTGGCGATAAAAAAGTACGTGTCGCATAAAGGAATAGTGGACCTGATTGAACACGGATCAGCAGAAATGCTAAGAAATGGCATGCGCAACCACCTGGAAAACCACTTTGCCAGGATCTTTGATTAGGTTCTTCTTTTTTGCTCACCACGCAGTGCGTCAGCAATATTGGGAATCCCACTAGCAGATGACACACTAACTTATGTCACTCCTTCGGAGTTATGGCGGATATTGTATATTTCTACAATAATATCACCCCGTTGGGGTTATAGGACAGCGTTGTTAGATTGCCTACCCCGTTGATGGTATTTTCACCAACAATCGAAAGCAGTTTGTTGGTCAAAACACCAACACAAGGGAGAGTAGCAGACTGACGACGTTTTTGGGAGATTGCCACGTTTTTCCCTGCAAAAAAGCAGGGAAAACATTCGCAATGACGCCGTTACGACATTGATATAAGATTAATTAAACTGAACCTGTAAAACTTATCTCCTATTAAAATAATAATATTCGGTTTGATTAGTTTTTCCGTTTATGACCATTACCTCAAAATGCTCAACTCCTTGTTTCAAATAGTTATTGATAGGATAAAATATCCTGGAACTATTTTTATTGTAAATAAAATCAGCCCTAATCAGAATCCTGTTTGTGGCCCTATCCTTAATTAAAATTGTTATTGGCGTATTATCTTTAAAATCAAGAGCCAAACTTATAGTTTCATTCTTAATATCATGATCAATCTCTTCGCTAGCCAATAGAAATTTTTTTCCATCTACCGTCTCCCCGATGATTTTGTATTCATATCTTCCGCCTTCCTTAAGTG
>CAMPJM010000363.1 GCA_946886805.1 uncultured Flammeovirgaceae bacterium
TGTTTTTTCAAAAAAATAAAGAATTATAAATTGACCAATAGTCAAAAAATAAAACTCCCTCTAAAAAGAAATAGCCCAAATTCTCATATTGAGAATTATTTCTCAATACCTTCCTTTTGATCTTCCTCAAAATATTAAAAAGTCAGCTATTTACACGCCCGGGCAATTTGACAGTTTTGAAAAACTATATGGCTTGATAATTGAACAAGTATTTTTTTTATTTTTTAGACTCAAGGCCTACTTTTTTCACATTTTGAGTGTCATAATACAAAGGATATCAAAATGATTTTTTCCGGTCTCAACAAAATTAATAAAATGATCAAAAAGATTATCAGGAGTTTTTCAAATCACAATATCGCGCTGGGATCTCCGGCTTTCTATATTTTATTGCTCCTCTTTTTAATGATATTGACCGCTATCCTGATAAAAGATTTCTCGCATTTTCAAAGCTTCAAGCACTTTCTAAAAATCTTCAATTAAAAATTACTATCAGTTCTTTGTGACTGCAGCTCCCTTGTCTGAACTATGATTTTTGTGATTATGGGATTACTATGATTCAAAAATATGTGTACATTAGAGGATAGCTAAAAGCTAACAGCTAATCACTAATCACTAACTACTAAAGCCAATCGCCTTTGCACCCAAGGTCTGCGTCCTCACAGATCTTACTACCACAATAGAATAATCATAATGCAGGATGCCACACTATCGTCATTATTATAAATTCAAACTTTTTATGAAATAAAGCATTATAACTACATCAAAAAAAACGAAGCCAACTTGAAGCTAAACCAATGATTGTAAATAATACGGAGCAAGGCTGGGAAATCATTTACCAAAGGGCTCATGGACTATTGGCCGCTGAGATCGGGCAACATTGGAATGTCAATGAAAGGCCAAAAAGATGGATTGAAACCATTATTGCTATCAGTGACCATGATGATGACCAACAATATTGGCATGGGAAGCACCACCTTACCTCACAGGGCACACCACAGGATTTCGAATTTCAAGCACCTGATCTCATTCAGGCAAAAAGAGTAGTGGAAGCCTCAAAATTTAAGTCAGGCTGGATAAGATTGCTGATTTCTACCCACTTTCATAATCTTTATAAGGACTTAAAATTTGAGGATAAAAAAATTGACGATTTCTTATCGGAACAGGCGCAGATTAGAAAGAAGCTTTTAAAAGAGTTGGGAATAAAGAACATTGCTTTGGATGAAGCCTACCGGTTGATGTATTGGTGCGACAGAACTTCATTGATTTTATGTAAAAATAAGATCCCGCCTGACGAAAAACTACTGGAAATCGGTGAAGGACCAAATGGCATAAGCTATAGTTTATCACAGCGAAAAAACGGATCTATAAAAATTACACCTTGGCCATTTGCTATTGATTCCTTTGAAGTAGTTGTAGAAACCCGGCTAATAAAAACGATGGTTTTCGATAATGATGATCAACTTCATCAGACTTTAGAAAAATCAACTATTAAAGAGAAAAAGTGGAATTTCAAAAAGGAACAAGACGCTTAAAAAAATTCTTATAAAACAGATGATTTGTTTATCAGTTACAATACTATTAACAAATAAAATTTAAAAATTATGAGAATCACTGATAAATACGATGTAAACGTAAATGATGTAATTAATTATATCCGGAGGCCTAAAATAGAATACGATAGAAAAAAAGACAACAAAGCAATGATTATAAGTGCTGCCTTGTGCGGATTTGTGGTAGGCGGTGTCATTGCTATATTATACACCCCCGAATCAGGTAGTGAATTAAGAGAAGATGTCTCAAACCTTTTAAGGGAAACCAACGAGAAGCTGGTTCATCTTGCTTCTGATGCATTGAACAGGATAAGTTGATAGACCTAAAATGGGAAGAAAAAAGGGATAATAATAGAAGCAAGGATCCAGAACAATAAGTTTAACGGGGTTCCTACTTTTAAATAATCTTTAAATCTATAATTGCCAGGTCCGTAAATCATGGTATTTGTTTGGTAACCAATGGGGGTCATAAAACTAAATGAAGCAGCATAAGTAACAGCCATTAAAAAAGGTCGGGGACTAACGTCCATTGCATTGGCCGCCACAATTGCAATGGGCGCAATTAGTGCCGCTGTAGCATTGTTAGACATAAAATTGGTGATCATGAAAGTAATGAAAAAGAAGGCGGAGAGCATTGCATGAGGTCCCCAGTGACCAATGCTTTCGATCATAGTCTGTGACAGCAAACTTGCTGCTCCTGTCTTTTCCAACGCGGTTCCCATTGATAAAACCCCTGCCAACATAAAAATGACCTTCCATTCGATAGCTCTGTAAGCTTCATCAATTTTTATGCACTTGGTGAGTATCAATAAAAGTGAACCAATGGCTGCAGACAATACTATAGGAGCAATATTAAAAGCTGCGGATAAAATTACCCCTGCAATTATCAACATTGCCGGAACGGTTTTACTATAGTTAAATTTTTGTGAAGAAATTTCCGAAATCACCAGAATATTGCCGCTATCCTTTAAAGCCTGAATGGGTACTTCGTTGCCACTAATTAGCAAAACGTCGCCCGAACTCAATTTCACTTCTGCAAGTTTCTCATACAGCATTTCATCACGATGGCGGATTGCCAAAACGGAGGCACCGTATAAAGCTCGAAAATTTAATTCCTTCAGGGACTTCCCTTTCAAATCAGAATGTGGCGTAACAATGGCTTCGTATAACTTTGTTTTACTATGAATGCCTTGCTTATAGGCCCAATCAGATTTAATTCGTAGCCCCTCTTGCTCCTTTAAAGTCTTTAATTTTTCGACATCGCATCTTACTCTTAATACATCATTGGCAAGCAATAGCAGATCTGGGCCAACAGGAAGGCGTTGTGTTTTGTTTCTTATTACTTCGATAATCTCTATATCAATTACCTTAACGAGCTGGCTATTTGCAATTGTTTTGCCTACAGAAACAGATTGGGGCAACAATACTACCTCTGTCAGGTAAATGCCCATCCCATAATTCTCGGCAATGCTTTCGTTTGCCTTTCTATTTGGCAACATTGGCCCGCCAATAAGCACGATATATATTATCCCTACCACTAAAAATACTAAACCAGCCGGAGCCATTTCGAACATTGAAAAAGGCTCTACACCTTGCCGTTCGGCTATACCACTTACCAAAATATTGGTAGAGGTGCCTATAAGGGTACAGACACCACCCATTAATGCACCAAAAGAAAGTGGCATCAACAATCTTGTCGGACTTATTTTTGAATCTTTCGCAACCTGAATTACAATGGGCATGAGCAATGCTACTACTGCAGTGTCATTAATAAAGGCAGACAATACACCTGAGAAAACCATGATTGCCAGGAGACATAATGTATAGTTTTTCTTCCCTATTTGTGTAAGCAACTCGCCCGCGCTGTTCAAAATCCCGGTCTTAAATATGGACGCACTTATGACAAACATCGCTCCTACCGTTAATGTAGCAGAATTACTAAAACCAGAGAAACCTTCCTCGGGTGTCAAAACGCCTACGCACACCAATAAAATCATAACCATGACGGATACGATATCAACTGGTAATTTCTCTGAAACAAAAAAGAAAACTGCAATGCCAATTATGCCTAAAACAAGGGCAATTTCTAAAGTCATTTATGCGATGATAAAAGGAGCATTATAAAACCACTTAAAAAATATAAATGTAAAAAATAAGTACTTATCTGAAAGAACTATAGAGAAATTTATTTTTGGGATCTCTAAGGGCCTGTTGTGAAATAAGTTGTACAAAGTAGAGGTAGTTTTATTGTTCTTAGCAAAGCTGTGAAATATGCGGATAGCCGAAGCTATATATCAGCCGGCCGGCGGATGGCATGACAATCCAAGCTTTTGCAGTATTACCTTTTTATTTCTAAAGCGATTTCCCTAGTTCCATTCATAAATATTTCTAGAAATCCATATTTTTACTTATGTTGCGTACCAAAATACTTTTACACCTTTCCTGTACCTAATTTTCTTGTGACTTTTTAGACTGATTCCAGCATTATGAAATCAGATTGTATAATTTTTAAAATTCAATATGGATACCTCCAGATCGCAAATGGAAAATAAAATCGAGGAAGTTACTTATGGCTCCTTTCAGGATTACGTACAATTAGCAAGGCCAGACCATTGGTTTAAGAATGTTTTTATGATCCCGGGAATGGTTTTCGCTTATATGTACTTCCATCCCGAAATTGATTTATATATTATTGGTAAGCTTATCTTAGCCGTTATTGCTACCTGCCTAATTGCTTCCGCTAATTATGTTATAAATGAGTGGTTAGATGCAGAATTTGATAAATATCATCCGACAAAAAAATTCAGAACTTCAGTAACAAAAGTTTTGAATGTAAAAATTATATATGCAGAGTATGCTGTGTTATCCATCATAGGGCTTTCTATTGCTTATTATCTCTCCATGATGTTCTTTTATACAGCACTATTGTTGCTGGTAATGGGCTTCTTCTATAATGTAAAACCATTTAGGACAAAAGAAAGGGCCTATTTGGATGTGCTTTCAGAATCTGTCAACAATCCTATTAGATTTATTCTTGGCTGGCTTGTGTTTGCCCCAACAGTATTCCCTCCTTCTAGTATACTTGTAGCTTATTGGATGGGAGGAGCGTTTTTGATGGCATGTAAGCGATTTTCGGAGTACCGCTTCATCAATAACAAAGAATTAGCAGGATTATATAGAAAATCCTTTAAGGTATACACTGAAAACTCCCTTCTGATTTCTACTTTCTTTTATGGTTTGACCGCAACTTTCTTCCTTGGGGTATTCCTAATTAAGCACCGGATCGAGCTTTTATTAACTTTTCCTCTTTTCGCATTAATGTTTAGCTGGTATTTAAATATAGCGCTCAGAACAGATTCGACTGCCCAACGGCCAGAAAAAATCTACACCAATAAGTATTTTATGATTTATATAATTC
>CAMPJM010000364.1 GCA_946886805.1 uncultured Flammeovirgaceae bacterium
TTTGTTGCAATGGTTAATCCAAATGAAAAATACAGGGGTAAAACAAAGGCGGGTAGAACTCTGGCAAACAACAGGCTGCCAAATGATTCTGAAAAAACAGAAAGTAAATTTGAAAAAAGAAAAATCCCTAAAACGAACTGTACGACTTTTTTTTTATCAAAATCGATCATCAACAAAGTCATAAAAGGCCCAGCCATAGCCACTATTAAGGCGAATATACTTATTAATGAGCCTGTCTGATCAATGGAAATATTATAGTAGGCAGCAATGTCGGGCAAGATGCCAATTATTCCAAACTCGGTTGTGATAATTCCAAAAACGCCCAGTGAAAGAGCAACTGTAATCTTATTCACGCCAAAAAGCTAAGGATATAAGTTAAAGATAAAGGAGGAGGAAATTACCTCCTCCATAATATGCGTCAGGTTAGCCATCAGCTATTATAGCCCCCATCGATAGTGATAGTAGTTCCTGTTATAAACCCGCTGTCTTTGCCGGAAAGGTATAGCACAAGTCCAGCAATTTCTTCTACTGTCCCGAACCTTTTGATGGCCATGGCACTTACCAAACCAGGGGCATGATCGCTATCCTCAGGATTCATATCAGTATTTATAGGCCCTGGTTGAATTAAGTTGACGGTTATATTCTGATCCCCGAGATCTCTGGCCAAACCTCTCGTTAGTCCTGCCAGTGCGGACTTACTCATGGAGTATAAACTTCCGCCGGGAAATGTTACTCGGTCTGCCATATTACTTCCAATGGTTATAATTCGACCGTCTCGTTTCATATGCTGTGCTGCAAATTGCGAGGCCACAAAAACAGCTTTTACATTGACATTCATCATTTGATCGTATTCGTTCAGGCTGTAAGCTTCTATGGGATTTAATGAAAAAGCACCTGCATTATTGATCAATATATCAATGCGGCCGAACTCTTTGACAGCACTGTTCATCGCCATAAGTACCGCATCAGGATCTTCATTATTCGCTATTATGGCGAGGCCGCCATTACCATTGCCTTTAATTGCCTGTAGCACTTCGTCGGCTTTTCTTTGATTTGCACCTGAATGTGTAAATACTACGCTCGCCCCTTCCCCAGCCAGGCGTTTGGCAATAGCCGCACCCATTCCCCGGCTTCCTCCGGTAATAAAGGCTAATTTTCCTTCCAGATTTTTCATCATTTTGTTTTCTTTTAAATAGTAATTTCTTGCTAAAGTAGGGATGGCACTCTACTTTTGTAAGTACTTACAAAATTGTTAGGTACACACAAAGCAATAAGAAATGAGAAAAATAAACTCCTCCAACTCTTTGAATGAGAAAAAAATTATGGCTACCTGCGGAATGGGATATGCGCTCTCTCTAATTGGTGGCAGATGGAAGTCTAATATTCTTTGGAGGTTGCTAATAGAAGGAAAGCTTCGGTACAGTGAATTACGCAAATTAATACCCGAGATCTCTGAGCGGATGTTGGTGGCTCAGCTCCGCGAACTGGAATCTGATCAGCTGGTAAAAAGAATTGTACACCCTGAAGTCCCTCCACGGGTGGAATATGAACTGACAACCTTAGGGCATTCCATGGAACCGATGCTTAGCTGCATTTCCGAATGGGGAGAAAAACATCGTAGGGCTACAGAACAGGAATAGGTAGCTTCGTAGCCATTTTGGTATTGTTGAAACAGAACTTTGGTGCGGTTGACGGCGAAGCAGATTTTTGATGAACGTTAATAAATGTAAAAAAAACCTATAACTGTGGTGATATATTTCAAAATTAACGCACTTATAATAAACTGCCAATATGAAACAGACAAAAACCAATCCCTTACCAACTGAGATACCTGCGGCAAAGGAATTTTTTGAATCTATATATGAATCATCTTTTCTGCCCGTGGCACGGTATATATCTCAATCAGGAGGCACTTTGGAGCAGGCAAAAGATACCTTCCATGATGCAATTATCATCTATTACGAGAAGTACATAGGAGGTAATTTAAAAATCGAGCAGTCGGAAAATGCCTATATCTTAGGTATTGCAAAGCACTTATGGCTACGAAAGTCCAGAAAGGAGCGGAATAGCGCCGCAAGCGATTATAGCGAAGTTAGATACACTCCACCTGACCCTGTGGCTAATGAGAAAAAGCTGCTTCAATTCGTTGAGCAGACCGGGCAAAGGTGTTTACAGTTGCTGCGAAGTTTTTATTTTGAGAATACGAATATGAAGAAAATTGCAGTGGATTTTGGATTTAACTCCGATCGATCAGCTACGGTTCAGAAATACAAGTGCATTGAGAAAATAAGGAAAGTAATTAAACAAAAATCCCTGACCTATGAGGACTTCTTTGAATGAAATTGCGGAGATAGAAAAATACCTTTTTAAAAACCTTTCCCCGGAAAAGAATATTCTCTTTCAGGCAAAAGCAATCCTGGACAGAGAATTGAATCGCAAGGTTTTGCTGCAAAAGAGGGTTTATGACCTGGTGAAACTTTTCCATCGAAACGAATTAAAAAAACAAGCCGAAGAAGTCTTCAGTGAATTAGTTGGAAATCCCGAAACGGCCTCCTTTAAAAATGAAGTTTCAGCAATATTTAAATAAGTGTAAAATGATCAATTCCAGTTTAATTCCGATGGTGATCGATAATTCATCAAGAGGCGAAAGAGCCTTTGATATTTATAGCCTCTTGCTCAAAGAAAGAATAATTTTCCTCGGAACCCAGATAGATGACAGCCTCTCCAATGTAATAGTGGCCCAGTTGCTTTATTTAAACAGCATAGATCCTCAAAAGCCCATCAACATGTATATTCAAAGTCCGGGAGGAAGCGTATATGCAGGTCTCGCTATCTATGATACCATGCAAATGGTTTCTGCACCTGTCCATACCACCTGTGTCGGGTTTTCAGGGAGCATGGGCACTGCACTGTTGACAAGTGGGGCAAAAGGAAAACGCAGTTCTCTTCCCCACGCCACCATTCACATGCATCCCACAGGTGGTGGAAGCCGTGGCTACACTGAGGATGTGAGAATTGCTACCAGAGAGCAGGAGCGCCTTCAGGTTCAACTGTTTCATTTAATTGGAAAGCATTCAGGTCACAGCTGGAAGGAAATTGAAGATTTCTTTTTAAGGGACAAATATCTAAGTGCGCCCGAAGCATTGGACTTTGGCCTTGTAGATCATATTTTGGGCGACATAGACGATGTTATAAAACTTGAGCATCCTGATTTACAGGTCAATTTTAACCAGTTTGTGAAAAAGGAAGTGATGAACTAATAGACAATTTCATCTGCTCAGGTGGTAGAAAACCGTCACTCCTGGCGAATCCGAAAGCTCTCGGGAGTAGACCAGCGCCAAAGGTGTCCCTCTGGGAGAATCCCCGTCTATAGCAATTCCGAATTTATATCAAGGGATTCTCCCGCAATGCTGCGGGACAGGCAGGATATTTACTCCGTAAAAACTCCATAAATTCCGCGCCAAAGGCATCCCTATGGGGGAATGACGATATATTATTTTAGTGTATAGTAAAAGCTATTCTCCGGGTGCCTGGTATCTGACGATGTCAATTCCTATTCCATTGGGGTCTCTTATAGCAAAATGCCTGTCTCCCCAGGGTTCATCTCTAATTTCTATCACTATTTCCACCCCTTTCTTTTGAAGGTCCCGATAGATTTTATCTACATCATCAACTTCCAGGGTAATGTACATTCCTTCACCCTGGAACGGCTTTTGAAAAAGCGGTTGCTGCGAGGGGTGGTTCGGAAGTAGAAAACTGATTTCCGATTGCTGATCAGGAGTATGCATCAGAAGGTAAAACTCGTTTTCAAAGGTAATTCCAAAGTCGAGTACTGAAACATAAAATTCCTTGGTTTCTTCTAATTTTTCTGTGATAATTCCGGCATTTAGTTTCATTTGATTTTGAGGTTTTGGTGTTGAACTTTGCGAGTAAACAGCGGTCGACAAATAAGTGATTGTAAAAAGAATTAATAACTGCTTCATATAATATCATTTGATTTTATTGGATCAAAATTCGATGATTTAGGTGGGGGAATATTGTAAAAATCGGACAAAATTATTTTTTTAGTACCTTGCCGGGTGTGGATCCGTAGAAATTCTTAAAGTCTTTGATAAAATGGGACTGATCGAAGAAATCGCCCTCTTCAAAAAGGCTTAAAGCCCTGTTTTTTGCAGTGATGTCGGACTGCAAAATCTTCTGAAAACGAATTACCTTACTAAATACTTTTGCTGTGTCCCCAACATAGAAATTAAACAACCTCCGCAATTGTCTCGGGCTGAAGCCTGTATCCAGGTCTTTTTCAACTCGCAATTGCCCTCCTCTTTGGATTATTAATTGTATAGCATTATCAATACGCTTGTCTAGATCGAGCCGCTCTCTTTTAAGTAAATTCAAAAAATATTTATCAAATAAAGTTTTAATATCATTCGTAGTCTGACCAGGTTGAAAACTTCCTGCTATAAAATTAGAAATATGAGAATCGATATTCCCTAATAATTCAACGCTGTTGCTCAATTCTGATGCGTCTATCCTGAATAACCGCGGAAAAATGGACGGGAAAAACCGAACACCTACATAGTGGAAAGACTTACCTAGCGAAAATTCAGAAAAGTGATTGCAAAAACCCATCACGAAATTTTCCTGCGGGTTTTCAAGCTCAAAGAAGATATCGATACAGCCATCAGCCACCACTTTATAAGAATACTGCTTCTTGAGCGGTGTGTTGGTTTTCAGTTCCCAATAACAATAAATTGAAGATTGAAGTTGAATTTCAGGCAAAAATTCAGAATAGGTAACATTACAATTTTTACTTTCAACAGCAGGCTGAATTGGAGCGTATAATTTTCTGATATTTTGCATAATTGTATACGATTATGCACAAATTTAAGCCAGTTGTTGACAACAGTATGTCAACAGCAATTTTCTCTATTCATAGCGTCTGGCTTATCTTATTATATCAGTGTC
>CAMPJM010000365.1 GCA_946886805.1 uncultured Flammeovirgaceae bacterium
GGGTACAATGGGTACAGAAGATTAAAAGTAAATTGGACTTTACGAGATACGTTGCTATTGCTAATTTAAATTTCTTGCAAGGATAAACTTTAAATAGAAAGGAAGAGGGGATGAATATTGAAGAAATAATTGAAAACACCGTCAGGAAGGTGGTCCGGGAGGAATTTGAGAGGCACAACAATGATATTTCCACTACCCTATCCACTAATAATGAGGATTCTATTGAAGGGGACATAAGGTGGCTCTGCAAATATTTGGGAGTTGAAAAACAGACTGTGTATGGTTATAATAGTGCTCGAAAGTTTCCGTTTATCAAAAAGGGCAAGAAAGTAGTTTATAATAAAGAAGAGATAAAAAAGTTGGTAGAAAGCAATCGCGTTCAATCAGCTGACGAAATAAAAAAACAAGCTTTACAGGAGCTTACAAACCACCGAACTAAAAAAGCAGGTTAGTCTGGTACCCTTCATTTTTAACCATTTTTTAACCATAATTTTTAACCAAACTTCAAGGTTACGACGATCTAAGTTCTCCTCATTTCTTTTATAGTTTCACCTCATTTTCCTTTCCATCTTGGATAATAATAATCACAATCAGCAAATGTAATTTTTTGAGAAAGAAAAAAATGGTTAAAAAAATGGTAAGGAAAATAAAAAAGGAGCTACAAATTAATGTAACTCCTTGATTATCAAGAGCCTCCTGTCGGGATCGAACCAACGACCTACTGATTACAAGTCAGTTGCTCTACCAGCTGAGCTAAGGAGGCTTCTTATGAAGTGCAAAGGAATCGCTTGTGATTCCCTAATTGCGAGTGCAAATATAAAGGTGATTAATTAAATAACAAACCTATCACAAAACTTTTTTATTTTTTTAGGCTTATTATTTTTTATGACCTCTTTAGATGTTGCGGATTATCTGTAATTGGTCTTCAAGCTCCTTTAACTCCTCTTTCGCCTTATTGATCTTTTGGTTGAAATCGTCCTTTAATTTATCTGCCGTCTTGGAATTGGCAAAGAACTCAAGGTTGTTCCTCCATAAGGCAATGTCATTCTCTATCTGATTGATGCTTTTTCTAATCTCTCCTTCTTTATGGTAAAGCTTCCGGTTTGAATTAGGGCTGTTTTTCAGCTTAGTAAACTTAATTGTAAGCTTAATATTATGCTTTTCTTCTTCTGATAAATTCTCAGCAGCATCCAGAAAGTTGTCTACGCTTTCATTAAACCTGTTTTGAATAGACCTGATAGAATTCTTAGGGACAAAACCTAAAGCCTGATACTGGTCAAACAAAGATTCCAGCTTATCAATATCGAAATTCTTATCTTTTGTCAGTTGCTCCAAGGTCGCACAAATCCCCTCTTTATTTTTGAGGTTTTCCTCAAATTCTTTATTGACTTCCTTGTTCTTTGCTCTTTTCTGGTCGAAGAAATAATCACAGGCTTTTTTAAACTTCACAAAAACAGCGTTTTTTTGCTTTTCTGGCACCGGACCGATTTCCCTCCATTCATTTTGAAGAGCTTTCAAAGTTTCTGCTGTTTTATCAAAATCCTTGCTTTCCTTGAGTTCTTCTGCTCTTGCTACCAGTTCTTCTTTCTTCTTTAGGTTCTCTTCCCGTTGTCCTTCCAACTTTTTAAAGAAGGCATTTTTATTACTGAAAAAGCCCTTGAAACCACCCCAAAAATGTTTGTTTATTTCCTTAGCCTTTTCCCTTGGCAGTCCACCCGCTGCTTCCCATCTTTTTTGAAGCTCAAGTATCTCTTTTGTTTTTTCGTTCCATTCATTGATCCTGTCCGAATCAAATGATAAGAATGCCTGCGCCTCATCGCCTAATGCTTTCTTAATCTTTAAATTAGCATTTAAGTCCTCCTTTAGTTTATCTACAAATACTCGCCGCTTATCATAAAGGACATCAGATGCTGCCTTGAATCTTTGCCACAGTGCTTCCTGATCATCTTTAGGGACAGGGCCAACGTGCCTGAATTCTTCATGCAGGTCATTGAGATCTTTTATGGCTTTTTTAATATTCCCTTCTTCTGAAAGTCTTTCAGCTCTTTCTACTATATCCAGCTTGATCTCCAGGTTTTTCCTTCTGTCAAGCTCTTTAAGCTCAAAATAAATGCTCCTATTGTCGTAGTAGCGGTCAATTAAGGCATTATAATTCGCCCAAAGCGACTTTACCTGGCCAGCAGGAATTTGACCAATAGATTTCCATTCTTTTTGAATTTCCTTTAAAGCATTTATACTAATTGTAGTTTCTTCATCATCAACCAGGTTTCGAAGCTTTTCCAAAAGGTTGTTTTTTGCAACAAGATTAGCATCCTTTTGCTTTTCTATAGAGCTGTAGTGCTTTGATTTCCGTTCTTTTAAAAGGGCGTAATCAGCGTCAAATCTATTATCCAAAGGATCATTTTTCATGACAAAATCAGCAGCATCGCCCCCATTCTCAACAAAGCGATGCAAGGCCTCGGCTCTTTCTGCCTCTCTTAATTCATCAAAATGAGGCTTTACCTCCTTTAAGATCCTATCTATTTTTCTAATTTCGGTTTCCTTCAGGAGACCTTCCACTATGGCAACCAACTGCTTTTTGTCATAGCTGCTATAATCCACTTTTGAGTCCTCCTCATGATGATCATGGTGATCGTCGTGTTCGCTATGATCATCCTCGTCAATTTCATTTTCATCCTGATCATTTCTGACAGGAGTTTCTTTGCTTTCGTCTTGAGAGGCTGGAGAATTGGTAGATGGCGAGCTTTTTTCTCTATCGCTGTTACTTATCGTATTTCCACTTTCAACGTTTTCGTCCGTTGTGGAAGCCGTGGATTGACTGTCATTTTGATCTTCATCGGTTCCAATTGAAGAGCTTGTATCATTTACAGGCATAGTTTTCTCTTCATCGGTTTCTGTTGCGGCTGATTTCAATTGGACATTATTTTCTGCGGGATCAGGTTCTTTTTCTGTATCCTTCATGTCAGAATGATCCGAAGAAATTTCTACTGGGTTTTCAATCTCAGTGGGTTTCAATTCTTCTTTGTCAGAATTTTCCTCACCGATTTTACTTTCAGCATTGGTTCCCCCTTCAAAATTTGAAGCTTCTTTAACTTCATCTGTGTGATCAGATGCACCGAATATTTCTTTCTCTCTGTCCATAATTGTCAAAATTTACGCAAAACCTGCAAAACATCTAAACAAAGTTAAAAAAATACCTTAATTAAGTCGTGGATCAGTGGGATAATTTGAAAACATCTTATATTTCCCTCCCTTTTCCTTTAAAATCTCGCGCCACAGACTTTCCGGATTCTTGTCAAACACCTGTTCAGACGTAGGCATTTTGTGCACAATCCACGATTTCTCTTCAATTTCTTTCAACATTTGGCCTTCGCCCCAACCTGAGTAACCAAGGAAAAAAATTATATCGTCGTGATTTACCTCTTTATTTGAGACCATTATTTTTAGCTGTTCAAAGTTTCCACCCCAGTAAATATCTTCACCAATTTCCTCCCCTCCTTCCAATATGTGACCCATCCGGTGAATAAAATGTAAGGTATCTTGTTGCACCGGTCCTCCCACATGAATAGTTTTTTCAAAAGGATTTATCTCCTCCATCACGTCGCTCAGCTTTAACAATGAAGGTTTGTTTAATATAAATCCAAAGGACCCTTGTTCATTATGCTCACAAATTAAAACAACAGTCCTGTCAAAGTTAGGATCGGGTAAAAAAGGTTCTGATATTAATAGGTCACCTTTTTCCGGTATTTGTTGCTCAAAGTTGCTGTAGTAGTTCATAACTAAATTTTAAGATTGTTGCCTGGATGTTGGAATACAACCAGTTATTTATTTAACCACCTTATTATAAAGTAGTTCAACACTATAGCAGAAGTTGCAAATTTTGAGAATAAGCCGGAAGTTAGATCCTTCCTATTGCGACCCTTAACGGAGAATTTTTCCCGTTTCATTTAACTCAATGCTGGAGCAGAAATCTTTAAGATCCTAGCCCTGCTGTCCCCTCCTACATGTATAACCAAGATTAAGGAATTAATAGTGTTTTGCAAAGGCTATTTTAGCTTTAATTCTTATTTTTGAAAAAAAGTATATGGAACAGAAAATAGCGGATTTAAGAAAGGAGTATATTAAAAGTATTCTAAAAAAGGAAGACCTGCATAAAAACCCGCTGAAGCAATTTGCTATATGGTTTCAAGAAGCACGTGAAGCGGAAGTTACAGAACCAAATGCTATGACTCTTTCAACCGTTTCCTCTTCCGGCGTTCCATCTTCCAGAATAGTGCTTTTAAAAGGCATAGAAGAAAATGAATTGGTGTTTTTTACGAACTATAGCAGCCAAAAAGGGAAGGAAATGCTTGAAAATCCTCATGTAGCGCTGAATTTCTTCTGGCCCGAACTTGAGAGACAGATCCGGATAGTTGGAAAAGTGGTTAAAATAGGTGCTGCGGAATCTGATGCCTACTTTAATAGTCGCCCAATTGGCAGCCAGTTGGGTGCATGGGCATCTCCGCAAAGTAGCGTGATTGATAATCGCGAAGAGATGGAAAAAAAGCAAAAGGAGTTTGAAAAAAAATACAAAGACAAGGTAATTCCAAGACCACCACATTGGGGCGGATATAAGGTCCATCCAGCTAAAATAGAATTCTGGCAGGGAAGGGCAAGCAGACTCCACGACAGATTTCTTTACGTAAAAGAAAATGAGCAATGGAAATTGGTCAGACTGGCACCTTGATACGCTTCGGCTTTACGACAGCTCCACCCCCTTCAGGGAAATCGCCTTTAAGATATTCCGAATTAAACGCAACACGGCTCCCGATCATTATTACCCGTCCGTATGGACGGATGAGTAGTTCATTGAAGCTTTTTTCACTTCCACCCCCTCGAGAGAGTCTCTTTGCTCCGTCCCCTCAGAGTCTCTCTTTTTCAGAGGACTCTGAGGAATACGAAGATCAAATTTTCCCGAC
>CAMPJM010000366.1 GCA_946886805.1 uncultured Flammeovirgaceae bacterium
CACGAGTCAAAATCCTGATAATTTTATAATCCTGTAAATCCTGATTCAGACGATTTAAACATTAGACAAGAAGCTGGAAATCAGAATTGGGAGTGAGCGGTGAACAATAGTAAATTCTATTGGTTTTAAAGTTTCGTACAAGCCTCAGGCCCAAATAATTCAATTATGAACGAAAAGCAGACAAAACATCTTTGGTGGCAAAAAGAAATTATCTACCAAATTTATCCAAGGTCTTTTCAAGATAGCAACGAAGATGGCATTGGTGACCTGAATGGGATTCTCCATCGTCTGGATTATTTGCAATGGCTGGGAATAAAAGCATTGTGGATTTCTCCTGTTTATCCCTCTCCCATGGCTGATTTTGGTTACGATATCGCTGATTACACTGGAATTGATTCAATATTTGGAACTATGGAGGATTTTGATGATTTGATAAAAGAAATCCATAAAAGGAACATGAAGCTAATTCTTGATTTTGTTCCTAATCATACTTCGGATGAGCATCCTTGGTTTGTCGAATCCCGGTCTTCGCGTGACAATCCAAAAAGGAACTGGTATTTATGGGAAGACGCGCTTGAAAATGGAGAAGCTCCAAATAATTGGTTAAGCGTTTTTGGAGGATCGGGCTGGGAATGGGACGAAAAGACCGAACAATTTTATTATCACGCTTTTTTAAAAGGACAACCGGACCTCAATTGGCGGAATCCGGAGGTTCAGAAAGCCATGTTTGATGTAATGCGGTTTTGGCTCGATAAAGGAGTTGATGGTTTTCGGGTGGATGTGATGTGGCATATGATCAAGGATGATAAATTAAGGGACAATCCCCAAAACCCCAAATATGAGGAGCATATGGCAACTTATGAAAAATTGCTACCGACCTATTCTACCGATCAGCCAGAGGTTCACGAAATAGTGGGCAAGATGCGGGACGTTTTAGATGAATATAATGAGCGGATGATGATTGGTGAAATTTATCTTCCCATTGACAAGCTAGTCACTTATTACGGAATTGAAAATAAAGGTGCCCACCTACCATTTAATTTTCTGTTGCTTTCAATTCCCTGGGAGGCAAAAAAAATTGCCGCAGCAGTAGATGAATATGAGGGGGCTTTGCCATCGGAAGGGTGGCCTAATTGGGTCTTGGGAAATCATGATCAGTCCAGAATTACCAGCAGGGTGGGTATGGCGCAGGCAAAGGTCGCTGCGATGCTTTTGTTGACATTGCGCGGAACGCCCACGATCTATTACGGTGATGAAATAGGAATGCGAAGTGTGGCCATACCATTTGAGGACGTTAAAGACCCTCAGGGGTTAAACATGCCTGATAAAAATCTAAGCAGGGATCCTTCCAGAACTCCTATGCAGTGGGATGATTCAAAAAATGCCGGATTTAGTTCGATGAAACCCTGGCTACCTTTAGACAAGACTTTCCATCGAATGAATGTCAAAAAGCAGCAGGACGATGTCTATTCATACCTAAAGCTATATAAAAAATTGATTGGTTTCAGGCAGGAAGAACCATCTTTAATGGTGGGAAATTATGTACCCGTTCATTCAGACAATCAGTTGATCGTTTTTCTAAGAGAATTAGAGGAACACCATAAATTTTTGGTAGTACTAAATCTTTCTCACAGACCGGCCTACTTCAGACCAAAAAACATGGAAATACAGGGGATTATTGAAGTAGCTACTGTGCCTGAACTCGAAGGATCCAATGTGAAAGGATCTATTAATTTAAGTGGCGATGAAGGTATTATCATCCGTTTGAGTTAGGTATGGCGTAGCGATGACATCCCTCTTCTATGAACAACAGTAGAGGTTTCATGTCAATGGGCGAAATGATATGTAGGGATGTTATCGCTTTTAAAAGCCTCCTCATAATTTGGTTTGATAGCTGTCGGGGGACAGCTACCGGAGGTAATTGAGATCTCACAGCTAACCGCCAACAGCTAAAAATCAACAGCTGTTACCACCCCGATGACGTTTAGTTAAGGGGATTCCTTCCAGATCCTGCACCATATTCAACGTACGGGGCAGGCTGTTCCGCCAGGTGAATGACAAAAAAGACAGCAACAGATCCTATTGTCATCCTGACGATAGGAAGGATCTTGGTCAGCTCTTAAGTAAACGACATTGCCACCTCCTACGAGAGTCTCCTTTTTCAGGGACTCTGAGGATTTTTCGTGCAAATTAAATGTGACATAGCTACTCTTGCCCGCTGTCCTTAAATCGAACCGCTAGTCGGGATTTGTAATCCCGACCCTCCCTAATATTAGCATTTGTAATGCGTTTTTATGCACTGCAAATGGATTATAAATCCATAATTAAGACTTCCAGATTACAAATCCGGAAGAACGGTTGAGCTGAAATTTACGTAACGATGACATCCCTCTCCTATAAACAACAGCAGAAGTTCAGGCTAAGGAAACCACTCGAAATATAGGGATGTCGTCGTTTTGAGCAGATCAAGGCATTCCCACCCTCCTCAGATTTTGTTTGGTAGCTGTCAAGGGACAGCTACCGGAGGTAATTGAGATCTCACCGCTAACCGCCAACAGCTAAAAACCAACATTAATATAATTAACAAAACATTTCAAATTCATTATTTAGGTTAATCTAAAAAAATATTTCCTATCATTAATAAATTTATTAGATTTGCTTAAAATAATTATACAAATCATGAGGTGGCTCTATTTTTCCTTATTTTTAATAATGCTGCGTTCAGCTGCATTTGCACAAAACGTAAACATTGCAGGTAATCTTTCCTCTTCGGGTACACCCATTCCCTTTGCTAATATTTTTTTAGAAGGTACATCTATTGGTGCAGCTAGTGATCAGCAAGGGAATTTTTTAATAGAGGATGTTCGGCCCGGGAAATATTCATTACACGTGTCTGCAGTTGGATATGCCAAATACTCGCAAAATATTGTTGTTAGTTCTGAAGCAGATTTAGTATTAAATATAACCTTGAGGGCTGATGAAATGAATATCGGCGAGGTAGTCGTGACAGGGACTTTGAAAGAAGTGAGCCGCTTGGAAAGCCCCGTGCCAGTGGAAGTCTACAGTCCGGCTTTTTTTAAATTAAACCCTACGCCCTCCTTATTTGACGCTATGCAAAATATAAATGGAGTTCGTCCTCAATTAAATTGCAACGTCTGTAATACAGGAGATATTCATATCAATGGCTTGGAAGGTCCATACACGATGATCTTAATAGATGGAATGCCTATAGTTAGTGGATTGTCATCGGTTTATGGGCTGTCCGGAATTCCAAATTCTATTATCCAAAGAATAGAGATAGTCAAGGGTCCCGCTTCGTCTTTATATGGTTCAGAAGCTGTAGGAGGTTTAATAAATGTTATTACAAAAGATCCCTTAGATGCTCCTCTGTTTTCTGCTGATATTATGGCTTCAAGCTGGCAGGAGATAAATTTAGATTTGGGATACAAATTCACTTTAGGATCAAATGTGTCAGTTCTGACGGGCCTTAACTATTTTAATTATAGCCAACCCATAGACAATAACGATGATAATTTTACTGACGTGACTTTACAGGATCGAATATCTGTTTTTCAAAAATGGAACTTCAAGCGGAAAAATAACAGAAAAATGTCTGTTGCCGGGCGGTTTTTGTATGAAGATCGTTGGGGCGGAGAGATGCAGTGGAATTCCGGAGAAAGGGGAGGGGACGAGGTCTATGGGGAAAGCATTTACACCAAAAGATGGGAGATTGTCGGTCAATATCAGCTCCCAGTTTCTGAAAAACTGCTTTTATCTGTATCTTATAACGATCATATGCAAAATTCCTACTATGGGCAGGTTCCCTTTATGGCAGATCAAAAAATTGGGTTTGGCCAGCTTAGTTTGGATAAGACGTTTGGGAACCATGATTTATTAATTGGAACTGCTATACGCTATACCCACTACGACGATAACACCACGGCCACGGCAAAGGAGGAGGAGAAGAAGATAATTAACGACCCTGATATAATCCTGCTTCCAGGACTATTTCTACAGGATGAAATTGAACTATCAAAACAGCAAAAGTTTTTATTGGGGATCCGCTATGACTATAACTCCCTTCATGGAAACATCTTTACTCCTCGATTGGCCTATAAATTTTCTTTGAATGATGAAAACATCTTTCGGCTGAATGCTGGTACAGGTTTTAGAGTGGTAAATCTTTTTACTGAAGAACATGCATCATTAACAGGGTCAAGGGCGGTTGTTATAGAAGAAGAATTAGATCCAGAAAGAAGTTATAATGTAAATCTAAATTATATCAGGAAAATACATTTTCCCGAGAATGTTTTTCTTGACCTTGAAACAACGGTTTGGCATACCTATTTTATGAATCAAATACTTCCCGACTATGATACTGATCCTGATAAAATTATTTATGCTAATCTTGATGGACATGCTGTAACTCAGGGGGCTTCTTTGAATTTGGATTTGACATTGTTGAATGGATTAAAAATTCTTTTAGGAGGAACTTTTATGGATGTTTATACGGTAGATAAAAATGAGTTAGGGAATTCCTACAAAAGAAGACCAATGCTTACGGAAAAATGGTCTGGTACTTGGGCAATAACCTTTCCTTTTGATAAATTAAATCTTTCTTTTAATTACACCGGCAATCTATACGGTCCTATGCGCCTCCCTGTATTAGGGGATTTAGATCCTCGTCCAGAATATTCCTCGTGGTGGAGCCTTCAAAATGTACAACTTACCTGGAAAAGACCTGGCAGTTATTGGGAGATTTTTGGCGGGATAAAAAATATATTGAATTTTACACCTCCCGATAACAGCATAGCCCGCGCGAATGATCCTTTTGATAAAGAAGTGGTTTTTGATGTCGGTGGAAAAGCGTTAGCGACAGCCAATAATCCTTATGCTTTAACATTTGATCCTTCCTATGTTTTTGCGCCCAATCAAGGGATCAGAGGATTTATAGG
>CAMPJM010000367.1 GCA_946886805.1 uncultured Flammeovirgaceae bacterium
GATCCTTCCTATCGTCAGGATGACAATAGGATCTGTTGCTGTCTTATTTGTCATCCGCCAGCTGGCGGAACAGCTTGCCCCGTACTTCGGATACGGGGAAGGATCTTAGAATGATTCTTTACTGCGAGAAGATAGCGTTACGAAATTTGCTTACTGTCTCTTGCTTACTATTTATTTGCTGATCATCTCTACAATTTCTTCTGTGATCCCCGATGATGAAAAACCTCCATCATGCATCAGATTCTGCATGGTGACAAATCTTGTATAGTCGGAAAACATCATTATAATATAATTTGCGCAATCTTCGGCACTCGCATTCCCTAATGGCGACATCTTGTCTGCATATTCAAAAAAAGCATCAAAACCTGAAACACCTGTTCCTGCAGTTGTCTTAGTGGGAGACTGTGAAATTGTATTCACCCTTACTTTTTTACTTTTGGCAAATCGATAGCCATAGCTTCTGGCGATAGATTCCAACAATGCTTTTGCCTGTGCCATATCAGAATAATCAGGAAAGGTTCTTTGAGCGGCTATATAAGAAAGAGCTAAAATGGATCCCCACTCATTCATAGCATCAGTTTTTTCCGCTGTTTGCAAGACTTTGTGAAACGATATGCCGGAAATATCCAAAGTCTTTAAAAACCAGTCGTAGTTCAAATCTCCATAAGATTTTCCTTTTCTAACATTTGGACTCATTCCTATTGAATGCAGCACAAAGTCTAATTTACCGCCCAATACTTCAGTAGACTTTGTAAATAAGTTTTCTAGATCTTCAATGGAAGTAGCATCGGCCGGAATAATTTCAGACCCACAAACTTCCGCTAATTTATTAATTTCCCCCATGCGTAAGGCGATAGGAGCATTGGTAAGTGTGAATATGGCTCCTTCAGCTTTTGCCTGCAACGCTACTTTCCAGGCTATCGAATTTTCATCCAAGGCACCGAATATAATTCCTCTTTTACCTTTCAATATATTGTTAGTCATAGTAGTATAAGTTTCTAATTTGTTTGCTATGCAAATATAAAAGAATAATGCTATTTGTTATGAATCAGCTTAGTTTTTAGCTGTATCCAAATTTATGATAATAAGACAATCTGTCGCGGAGCTATAAAAAGGCCGAGTTTGTGAAGTTTTGGTCATGGAACAGATTGCAGACGGGCATCCTTTTGCTTAAACTATATCTTGTTCGATATCGAGACTAAATTGGAACTTACGGAACGCAAAAAACTGACCTTATCTGAAACAGACGCGGGAGGAAAATACCTTTGGACGGATGACTATGAACTGTTTAAAAAAGATACTTACTCGGATAAGGTAGTTGTAAACGATAAATTAACGGAGAAAATGAGGATTAAATTTTTCAAGACAACTTACTAGAATTTTTTTGTTGTGTTTAAATATTCGACTACGCCAAAGGCATGGCTCTGCCAAAGTCGAATGTACATAGGTTTCAGCTCAAGAATTGCTTTAATGTAGATTTGGCTTTAGCCGAATCATGCTGTGAGGCATCAATTAAACCTAAAAGTTCTAAAACGATGTTTCAGATATTTGATCCTCAGAAATCCTGCTTGATTCTAAGTATTGCACTTTTGCTTATTCAATATAGAGTCAGTTTCGTTCAATATAAAATGGGAAATACTGGCTTGAGGTTTTTCTACTTCTTTATTGCAAGAGAAAAAATATACAAGGCAAAGAAGAAGGATTAATTGGAAAAATATTTTTTGGAACATAGCTTTGGCTTACTAAATATTTTTATTTTAAGAAACGGTCTGACCGGGTCTTCCATTAGGCCGAAAAATTAAATAATTCAATATCTCGGGAAGACGCGATTAATCGCGTCTCTACTTTTAAACCTTCATCAACTCTTTAGCACTTTCAAAGGCTACACCGGAAGGATTTTCTCCTCCAATCATTTTTGCTATTTCTGTAATACGTTCCTCCTCAGACAATAACCTTATCTTACTGATTGTTTTAGAAGCAGAATTGTCTTTGTATACATAATAATGTGTGTCACCTTTGGCCGCAATCTGTGGCAGGTGGCTAATAGCGATTACCTGGTGATTATCAGCCATTTTCTTCATCATATTCACCATTTTTAAGGCTATTTCTCCGGAGATACCAGTGTCTATTTCATCAAAAACGATAGTAGGTAAGGCTGTTTTGTCCGCCAAAATATATTTAATGCAAAACATCAATCTTGAAAACTCTCCCCCCGACGCAGCGGTTTTTAACGGCTGTGGCTTAATCCCCTTATTGGCACTGAAAAGAAAATTTACATCATCAATCCCGCTCGGCGACAGCTCGGTTTCTTCTCTGACTACTAAAAATGATGCATCCGGCATTCCTAAAGCATGCACCAGTTGCACTATTCTTTCCTCTATAGCTTTAAAAACAGACAAGCGTTTTTTAGACAATTCCTTTGCTATTTCCTTTACATTTTTTTCTGCTATTTCAACGGCCTTTTTAGAAGAACTTATTTCCTCGTCCAGGTTCAACATTTTCTCTACTTTCTTTTGAAGATCACTTTGTATGTCCAGTAATTCTTCGATGGTTTTTACCTGATGCTTTTGTTGCAGTTGGTATATGAGACTCAGTCTGTCTTTTGTAGTTTGGATTTTTTCGGGATCAAAAGCAACCTTCTCCTCCGCCACCTCTACTTCATCTGCAATATCTTTTAGCTCTATTAAACAACTTTCAGCCCTTTGGCTTAGAACTGCATAATGTTCAGAAAATTTTCCAACGCTTTTGAGGTTATTAACAGCCTCATGGAGCATAGAAATAATAGCAGGCTCGCCATTGCTGATGTTATTGACCGTAGCGTGTAGTCTTAGCTTAATCTCCTCAGAATTTTCTAAGATCTCAAGCTCATCTTCCAAAACATTTTGTTCATCTGTTACTAATTTTGCCGCATCTAGTTCATCTAAAAGAAAATTATTATAATCCCCTGCCTTTTTAATGTCGCTTGCATCAATACATAATTGGTCGTAGGTTTTCTTTGCCTTCTGGAAGCTTTTATACGAATTTTTATAAGAAATAAGCAACTCCTGAGTGCCAGCAAAATGATCTATTACCTGTAGCTGGAATGCATTGGTAGTAAGAAGCAAACTATCGTGCTGACTATGCACGTCCATTAAAAACACCCCAATTCTTTTCAAGGTTTCCAATGTTACTGGCGTGTCATTTATAAAAGCACGGGATTTTCCATTAGGCGAAATTTCACGTCTGATAATGGAAGTATCGTCATAGTCCAGGTCCTCTTCCTGAAATATTGCTTGCAAGGAATAGCTGCTTAAGTCGAAAACGCCTTCTATGATGCATTTTTTGTCCTCATTTAAAAGAGACTTTGTATCTGCTCTATTACCCAACATTAGACCCACAGCTCCTAACATGATAGATTTTCCGGCACCTGTTTCGCCAGTAATGATGTTAAGCTGGTGCGAGGGAGTCATTTTTAATGACTCTATAAGTGCATAGTTTTGTATTGTGAGGCTTTTTAACATATTTTATTACTTCCTTCTGTCACTATTTCATCTTTTTCAATAATGATCTCCGAGATATCCTGAATAGAAAAAGAATGTGTTTTTAACAATTTGTCTTTGACAAGAAATGCTCCGTCTCTGTAGTCGATAATTGTTCCAAAGATAACTCGATTATCAATGATACAGAAAGTAGATAGCGATCCTACAAGGGATTTTTTATCAACTATCTTATCTATCTCGTGAATTCTTAATTGTATTTTGGCCATTTTATTTTAGAGTGGCAAATATAGGAGACAATTCAGAATAATAGCTTATAATGCTAATTGTCAGTTGCCAATAATTTTTCCGAATTTTTCTGATTGTGTGGGATCAATAGTTCGCAGGATTTCAAATGCTTGCCGCCTTACCTGCATTTCCCCTTCGGAAAAAATGCTTATAATTTCATCTGCTTTTGCATCCAGCAGGGAGATTGTTAGAATGCTGTTTGGCCGGGAACTATTTGCTTTTTGGAGAGATTTCAGAAATTCCAGGATTTCTTTTCTACCTGCTTCCTTATCATTTAAAAAATTATCTAAAGCTAAACGATGATAGGAATAAAGACCTTCCCGCACCGGGTTGAAGATAGGATTTAGGTAATTCTCCGCAAGCCAGTACCTGTTTCTGTTGCTGTCAAATTGTTTCCATCCAGGGCTGTTTGATTCCTGGGCTAACTGTACCTGGTTGTTTGCCCTCTCAAAAAAGTCCGTACCTCCAAGCTTTTCAAAAGAATCATAATCGATCCCCAAAATGATATAAGCATAATACGCCAACATAGAGGTAATATTGCTGCTGAAATTGTTTTCGTTAAAGTCTAATGGTTGCGATTGGTTATAGTCAAAAACCCAATCCCGGTCGGCAAAATTGAGCATCAAACTTTCATAGCCGGTTCCATAGACAGGTCTGGAAGACTGAATTTGAACCGCGGCTCTGAAAGTACCAATATTCGGCATTTCTTCTATTGTGATTATCAAATTGCAATTTATCCGCTCTTCGTTCCCAAATTCATCATCAGTCCATTGCCTGTTATTCAAAAACTGAGAAAATGCATTTTGCATATCCTGAAATATCTGCCTGTCAGTTGTCTCAATGCGTTCTGCATTTACAATTACATTGCAATTGAGTTCCTGTGCTTTTGCACTGTAATTTAAGCAAAGAAGAAGGAGAGTTATAACAAAAAATTTATACATAGAATTTTTTTCTACTTATTGCCTTTATAATATCATCAGCAACTTCGCTTTTATTCTTTAACTCAAAAACCTCTTGATTATTATCTTTATCTATGATGGTAACCTTATTAGTTTCATGAGTAAAACCAGCACCTGTATCATTCAATGAATTTAGTACAATTAAATCAAAATTTTTCCTGATTAGTTTTTCTTTTGCGTTGGAAATTTCATTTTCTGTTTCCAAAGCAAAGCCCACCACAAATTGGTCGT
>CAMPJM010000368.1 GCA_946886805.1 uncultured Flammeovirgaceae bacterium
CAAGCGATGACATCCCTATAGTACCAATACTCTACTAGAGTTTACTTTTGTTCTGCTTTTGAAGAGAAGGGATGTCATCGCTATCATAGAAGAGGTTTATATTTATAGCACACCTTTCTCCGGATATTTACCAACTTTGGTTCTATAAAATTCCATAATGGTCTCCAAATCTTCTTCGATATTTCCGGTGGGATAGATAACGGGACCAATGCCCGCATGCTTGTCTTTGTAGTCGAGGTATCCCAGTACTATCGGCACTTTCGCCCCTACTGCAAGGTGGTAAAAACCTGTTTTCCATTTGGGGGCATAATTTCTTGTTCCCTCCGGGGTAATTAAAACAACCAGCTCATCCCGTTCAAATAATTCGATCATGGCATTCACCAAATTATTTTTTTTGTTCAAGGAACCAGCTTTTCGATTTCTTTCTATGGGAATTGCCCCAAACCAATTTAGCAATAATTTCATAGGGCCCTTAAAACTTTCTTTCTTTACGGTAACTTTTACGGGTATGTCCATTATAAAAAATGCTGCCCTTGCGTATAGAAAATCCCAATTACTTGTATGGGGGGCCGCAATCATAACCGATTTTTTTAATTCCTTTGGATAAGTTCCCACTTGTTTCCAGCCGGTTATAAAAAAAAGCAGCTGTGCTATTAGTTTCATCATGATAAATATAAAATATTAAAGCCTATTCTACGCCAGTGTTTAACAAAGGGCGAAATTACAAGTTTTCTTCAATTTGTCTATATTAAAAATAAATTTCCATTGTCTGACTGGCTTATGTAAACATTGCTTTGGGAGACTCTCGATTACCTAACAAACCGATTAATTAAATTAAGCCGATTAATTTACCGGTGAAAACTTTAAGAAAAAGGATAGACAGCAAACACTTTAACCGGTCGGACGGCTATCCCACTTCCAAAATATGCTGCAAAATAATTTTCCGCTGAGGCTTATTTAGCATTCTCAGCCGTCCGACCGATGTCTTTGAGCAGGGAAAACTCCAATGCAAGCCCATTGGTGGTTATATAAGAGGTAGAAAACAGCTATTTCTTCCACGGTTCAATTAAAACAAACTTCGGAAGTCTGTTTTACTATATGTTATTTAATTCTGTCTTTTAAACTTAGGCGATGGGTTCTTGCTGTGTCTTCGGCAATATCGTACCCGGCATCGGCATGTCGAATTACCCCAATAGCTGGATCATTGTGCAGCACCCGCTTCAATCTTTGATGCGCTTCAGGGCTGCCATCAGCAACTATAACCATACCGGCATGAATGGAATATCCCATTCCTACCCCACCTCCGTGGTGTACCGAAACCCAGCTTGCCCCTCCTGCAGTATTTAGCAATGCATTCAGAATTGGCCAGTCGGCAATTGCATCTGAGCCATCTTTCATTGCCTCCGTTTCCCTGTTTGGAGAAGCTACAGAACCAGTATCGAGATGATCCCTTCCTATTACCAGGGGTGCTTGTAGTATACCATCGGCCACCATCTGGTTGAAGGCAAGTCCCGCCTTTTCCCTATCACCCTGACCCAACCAACAAATCCTGGCGGGAAGTCCCTGGAAAGCTATTTTTTCCTTTGCCATTCGAAGCCATCTTGACAAAGCTTCATCTTCAGGAAATAATTCCAATAATTTTTGATCGCATTTATAAATATCTTCAGGATCTCCTGACAAAGCCACAAAACGAAAAGGGCCTTTTCCCTCGCAGAATAATGGTCTGATAAAAGCAGGGACAAACCCAGGGAAATCAAAGGCATTTTTAACACCTCTCTTGTCCATGGCCTGGCCGCGGAGATTATTTCCATAATCGAAGGTGACAGCCCCCTGTGACTGAAGCTGCAACATAAGCTTTACATGTTCTGCCATGGTATCAAGCGACAATGAAATATATTCATCGGGACTCTCGCTACGGAGTCTATTCGCTTCCTGAACATTTAATCCTTGCGGAAAATAGCCGATCAACGCATCATGAGCGGAAGTTTGATCAGTTAAAGTATCGGGGGTTATATTCCTATCCACCAAACGCCTCAATAAATCCACAGCATTGCAAACTATACCAATAGATAATGGAACCTTCGCTTTTTTTGCTTCCAGGGCGGCATCAATCCCTTCGTCTATATTTTTGAATTTTCTATCGAGGTAGCGGGTTTCCAATCTTTTATCTATCCGCCATTCTTCCATTTCTGCAGCGAGGCAAACTCCGTCATTCATAGTGATTGCCAAAGGTTGGGCGCCTCCCATTCCACCTAAACCAGCCGTCACATTAAGCGTACCAGTTAAGGAACCCTGAAAATGTTGTCGCGCAACCTCAGCATATGTTTCGTATGTACCCTGAACGATTCCCTGGGAGCCAATATAAATCCAGGAACCAGCGGTCATTTGTCCATACATGGTTAGGCCTTTTTTCTCCAATGCCCGGAAATTTTCCCAATCTGCCCAGTTGGGAACTAACATAGCGTTGGAAATTATCACTCGGGGAGCATCTTTATGAGTCGGCAAAATCCCCACGGGCTTGCCAGACTGAACAATGAGGGTTTCATCCTCTTCAAGTACCTTCAAAGCTTTTACAATCAGATTAAAAGAATTCCAATCCCTCGCGGCTTTCCCAGTCCCTCCATAAACAATTAGTTCCTCAGGTTTTTCTGCAACTGCAGCATCCAGGTTGTTATACAACATTCTCAATGCTGCTTCCTGAATCCATCCTTTGGTATTTAAGGTAGTCCCGGTGGGCGTTTTGCCCATTTGCTGATAGTTTGTTATTTCCATCGTCTAGGCTTTTGGTGATTGTGGTGGTGGTTATTGATGATGATGATGATGATGATGTTGGTGGTGGTGGCTCTGTTTCTGTTTCTGTTTTTGTAGAGACAGGGCATGCCTTGTCTCTACAAAATTTCCTCCAATTTAAATACCCGGTCCACCCTTACTCCCCTATCTGTCTGTTTTAACGTACAGCATTCGTTTACCGGATCATGCTCAAAAAACAGGATATAATTATTTTGCACTGCCTCTTCCAGAAAAGCGGCCTTTTCCGTCAAGGTAATTAAAGGCCTGGTATCATATCCCATCACGTACGGTAAGGGAATATGTCCTACCGAAGGCAAAAGATCAGCTACAAAAACAATGGTTTTCTCCTTGTACTTGATTTTGGGCAGCATTTGTTTCTCTGTGTGGCCATTTACAAATTGAATATCAAATGCATTAAAAGGGGAACTACCATTTGAAGGAACAAAATTGAGTTGTCCAAACTCCTGCATGGGTAAAATGTTTTCCTTTAAAAAACTTGCCTTCTCCCGTGCATTTGGTTCTGTAGCCCATTGCCAATGCGCCTCATTGGTCCAATATTTTGCATTCTTAAACACTGTTTCCGGCTTATCGCCCTCTTTATTGAATTTAACGCCTCCTCCGCAATGGTCGAAATGAAGGTGAGTCAAAAACATATCAGTTACGTCATTCGGACCAAATCCAGCCTGCTTTAAGGAACCTAACAGTGAATCTTCGCCATGTAAAAAATAATGACTAAAGAACTTCTCACTTTGTTTATCCCCTATTCCATTATCTATTAAAATCAATTGCCCCTCATCTTCTATTAAAAGGCATCTCATGGCCCATGTACACATATTTTTATCATCGGGCGGATTTGTTTTTTCCCATATGGTTTTAGGCACTACCCCAAACATAGCACCGCCGTCCAATTTGAAGAATCCGGTATTGATTACATAAAGGTTCATTGATCTGCTAATTTAGGTTATCAAATAATTTTTGGTAATAATAGAAATCGTAACAAAAAAACCATTTTCGAATAATTAATCGGCTTTACAAATCCGAAAATATGGTCAAACCAACGTCTTATTGCAAAATAGCTAAAATAAAAAAAGCCACAAACTTGTTTAGATAAGTTTGTGGCTTTTTAAAAGTTCTTTTATTTTTTTTATCCTTCAGAAACAACCCCCATAGAAGTGAATTTATTTATTCTTTTTTCTATCATTTTTTCGGTTGTTAGTTTACTTATGTCCTTAATATTATGAAGGATCACTTTTTTTATTTCTTTAGCGGCGCCTTTCATATTTGTGTGCGCGCCTCCCAGTGGCTCTTTTATAATTCCGTCGATAAGTTTAAACTTCAGCATGTCTGTCGCTGTAAGTTTCATGGCCTCAGCAGCCTGTTCTTTGTACTCCCAACTTCTCCATAAGATTGTAGAGCAGTTTTCGGGAGATATTACGGAATACCAAGTGTTTTCTTGCATTAAAACACTATCTCCAATGCCTATTCCCAATGCTCCTCCAGAAGCTCCCTCACCAATAACTATGCATATCACTGGCACTTTGAGCATAAACATTTCCTTAAGGTTTTTGGCTATTGCCTCCCCTTGTCCCCGTTCCTCAGCTTCTATTCCTGGAAATGCACCCGGTGTATCGATGAAAGTAACAATCGGTTTATTAAACTTTTCAGCCAATTTCATTAATCGAAGTGCTTTTCTGTATCCCTCCGGATTCGCCATTCCGAAATTTCTGATTTGCCGTTGCTTTGTATTCCTTCCTTTTTGCGTTCCAATTAGCATTACAGATTGATTTCCAATCATTCCGAACCCACCAACCATTGCTTTATCGTCCGCTACATTTCTGTCTCCGTGCAGTTCTATAAAATCGTCGGTTATTTCATAGATATAATCTAAAGTATAGGGTCTATCAGGATGTCTGGATAATTGAACCCGCTGCCATCTGGTAAGATTACTGAAGGTTTCTTCCTTTAAAACCTTGATTTTCTCTTCAAGCGATAAAATTGCAGTACTCACATCAACATTACTACTTTCAGCAAGTTGTTTCATATCTGCTAATTTTTCTTCTAATTCCGCAATAGGCTTTTCAAATTCCAAATACATGTTTATTTAAAAGTTTACGTCGCAAATTTAAAATAATATTAAAACATTGTAC
>CAMPJM010000369.1 GCA_946886805.1 uncultured Flammeovirgaceae bacterium
CTGGCTGATGCCTGCTACTTCTTATTGGAAAATTATAATGAGGCTGAGTTTGTAAATGTAGGTACAGGGGAAGACTTAAGTATTAAGGAACTGGCACTCCTAATAAAGGATATTGTAGGATACGAGGGAGAATTGAAATTTAATACTTCGAAACCGGATGGTACACCCCGAAAATTAATGGATGTGAGCAAATTGAACAAACTTGGGTATAAATACAAAGTAGGTCTTAAAGAAGGTATTACGGCTGTTTATGAAGAGTTCAAGAATAATTTAGATAAAGTAGTAAAAAGATAATACCAAAGAAGGAAACTAGAAATACTCCTCTCCGGCTAAAAAATAAAAATCACCAGAAGACAGTAGCAATTTAAGAGTCTTAGTCATTTAAGGCTCCGCTTATCATTCATTTGATACTGGAATGTTATTGTCTAAGACCGAACAAAAATTAATTAAAAGGATCTTCTGACTTGATTCAGAAAATCGTGAAGTTGGATAAAATAGATCGTCTTTAGCATTATTAAAAACGATTAAAGAATAATCATAAGTTACAAAAAACACATGTAACTGAGAGGGCGAAGCTGTGTAAGATTAGTAACAGTTTTCTTAGGTAGCAAATAGAGTAACAAAAATAATCAGCTTAAAAAAATGAACGATATAACTCCTCACAAAGATTCTCAATGGTATGCTGTTTATACAAGATCCCGTGCGGAAAAAAAACTTTATGCAACACTAACTCAGAAAAACATAAAATGTTTTTTACCCTTAAAGAAAACACTAAAGCAAAGAAGCGACAGAAAAGCCTGGGTTGAAGAGCCATTGTTAAGTTCTTATGTATTTGTAAAAACTGTAGAAAAGGAAAGGTTCGATGTATTGAATACTCCAGGAGCCGTCTGCTATATCAGCTTTGAAGGCCGGCCGGTCGCAATCCCGGAAAAACAAATTGAATCCCTCGCTGGGATTATCACAAATAAAGCAGACGACATAGAAGTCTATCAGGGGGAGCTTGAAAAAGGAAGTTATATATCCGTCACGTCAGGACATTTAAAAGGGGTTGAAGGGGAGATTGTGGAAATCAGAGGAAAGAAAAGATTGTTGCTCAGGTTCGAATCTCTGGGATGTTGTGTACATGCGGAGGTTGGTGTGGGGGAAATAGACGCCGCTAATTACTGAAAAAATATATATCTAAAAATCACCGCGATTTATTTACTGATGAATATTAAATTATATTTTAACAAAGTGTTACATCTAAAAAGCAGCTACTTACTTTTCTTTTTGATACTTTTTTTGGTTGCTTTAGGAATTCTAAACAATTTCGTCCAGGATGATGCCTTTATTTCATTCCGCTATGCTAGAAATCTTGCTGAACATAATATTTTAAGTTGGAACATAGACGACATCGTAAAAATTGAAGGATACACCAATTTCCTTTGGACTTGCTTGATCGCCATAGCAATCAAATTTAATATAGATGCGGTAATTGCTTCAAAAGTGCTCGGAATAATTTGTGGCATAGGGACTTTGCTGGTTACTTACTCTCTGGGGAACCTGATCTTTAAAAATAGTAAGTACGCATTACTTACAGTTTTTTTATTGGGAACTAATTATACTTTTAGCGCTTATATGACGGGGGGATTAGAGACACAACTACAAACTTTTCTCATCTCACTTGTCTGTCTGTTTACCTTCAAAGCCATTGATGAAGATCGTTCATCCGCAGCAAATCTGATCCTAATAGGTGTCTTCGCTGGTTTAGCTATTCTGACCAGGTTGGATTCATGTTTAATTATCGGACTTTTCGTAATCTATTTATTATACAAAAACTACAGCAAGACTGGCTATAAAGCGAATTTCTTAACAAGGGAGATTCTGATTATGGCTTTGCCGGTTCTGGTGCTGGTATTGCCCTGGCTAATATGGAAATTTTATTACTATGGCAATATCCTGCCCAATTCATTTTACCTTAAAGGTACAGTTAGCATTTTTTCTTTAGATGTGTTAAAATCCGGTCTTGGCTATATCTTTTCCTTTTTCGGATCTTACCAATTTTTTCCTTTCATTATAATACTTTTCCTCCATTACAAACAACTTATCAAAGAGAAGTTTTTGTTAGCGTTAGTTATTATAATCGCTTTTTGGATCGCTTATATCTTAAAAGTTGGTGGTGATTTTATGGAGTACCGCTTTTTTGTTTCGATTCTTCCATATATAATCATCTTGATTACCTGGAGTATCACAAGAGTAAAAAGGCAATGGATCAAATTTGTTCTTGTGTTTGCAGTAGTTGCCAGCTCCATTTCTCATCAATTTTTATTTGACAAATATCGTGGAATTGTATCTGTTGAAGTTTTACGTAACGAAGTGGTCGGCAAGAAATACAGCTGGAGCGAAGCTGGTATAAAACTTAAGGAGTTATTCGGTCGTGATAGTGCCGATGTTGTTATCGCAACAACTGCTGCCGGCGCTATTCCTTATTACTCTCAATTTAAGACTATTGATATGTTAGGGCTTAATGATCCCTGGATTGCTCAATATGGAGAACCTACCAAATACTTTCGGCCCGGACACAATAAATGGGCTAAATTGGATTATTACCTGAAGGAAAAGGTAAATTTTATTATAGGTCATCCCCAATTCAAGGAAAAAGGATGGTCAGAAACAAAAGCAGCCCTTTCGATGGACGATTTTGACAATTTCCATATAGCCTCGTTTACTGGATTAGATCTACCTCCCGAATCTTCTATCATAGAAGTTCCATTAAATGAAAATTACAATTTTTACATTTTATATATAATAGCGAACCCGGCAATTGACCGAGTAATTACAGAACAAAATTTAAAAGTATTTCCGATAGCTGGTTTGAACTAACATAAGAATAAGGTAGCAACGGATTAATACATGCGATTTTTTAAATTCTGTTAAGGTATAATTAAATGAATGAAATAGTGAATATTAAATCCAAAAAATGGAGTTAGTAAGCAAGATCAGGGGTTATGTTTTTGGTGGGCATGAAAGGACAGCGAGGGCTAATAAAAATATTTTCTTTTCCTTGTTGATCAAAGGTGCCAGTATTGCCAGCCAGTTTGCTTTAGTTCCTCTCACATTAAATTATCTCGATAAGACACAATACGGTATATGGCTTACTCTTGCTTCTATTATTGGATGGTTTAGTTTTTTCGATATTGGTATTGGAAATGGGTTGAGAAATAAACTTTCAGAAGCCCTGACGGAGAAAAATTATAAGCTAGCCAAAATATATGTAAGTACCTCCTATTTTTTGGTAGCACTTATTTTTCTTTCATTAATCATTCTGTTTTGGGTAATTAATCCATTTTTAAATTGGGCTGAGATTTTAAATACACCCTCAGGACTGAGTCTTGAATTATCCAAAATGGTTTTATTTGTATTCATATTCTTCTGTTTAAGATTTATTTTAGCGTTGATTGGAAATATACTGTTTGCCCATCAACAACCTGCTCTAAACAATTTAGTGGGGCCCTTAGGCAGCATTTTTTCGCTCATTATAATTTATATTCTCACAATAACAACAGAGAGTTCACTTTTTCTAGTAGCTATAACTTTTAGTGGAATACCTGTTGTTATTTTATTAGGATTTAATCTGATCTTTTTCATTGGCAGGTTTAGAAAGATCGCCCCTAATATAAGGTACGTTAATTTCAAACACTCTAAAGATTTATTAGGATTAGGGGCACAATTTTTCATTATTCAGATTGCTTCTTTAATCCTATTCACAAGCTCTAATATTATTATTACACAATTGTTTGGACCGGATGAAGTAACCGTTTACAATGTCGCATTTAAATATTTTAGCATCATAACAATGATTTATGGGATTATCATGACCCCATTTTGGTCTGCTATAACAGAAGCTTACGTAAAAAAGGAGTTTAGTTGGATCGAGAAAACTATAAAAAAGTTACAATTAGTTAGTTTTGCCTTTATAGGTTTGAGCATTGCAATGGTGATTGTCTCGAAGCAGGTTTATGCACTTTGGGTTGGCAGCTCTATACAGGTACCTTATAGTATAAGTGCGTCTCTTTGCCTTTTTGTGATAATTTCCCTGTTGGCTACACCTTTCGTTACGTTTGTTAACGGTACAGGTAAAATTAGGCTTCAGTTATATTCAGCAGTAATAAGTATTATTATCACAATTCCTTTGGCATTGCTTTTCGCGGATAACTTTAACCTGGGACCTTCGGGTGTTATTTTGGCGACAATTTGTACCACATTCCCAACTATGCTTTTGTGGAGGATCCAGTATAAAAAGATCCTGTCTGGCACTGCGGTAGGAATATGGAACAGGTAATGCTTATAAATTTTACTAAACAATGATTTCAAAAAAACATCATTCATTGCAAGAAATGAATTCTGGATTCCATAAAGACACGTCTATTAGCTGGAAAGAATTTCTTCTGATGTTTTTTCTATTGGCGATATCGGGCAATCCGTTTTTCTATCAAAACCTACCGGTAATCGTAAGTATTGCTTTTGTAATACCGCTATATTATATATTGAAAAATACCTCGGGCTTTATTACATATAAAACCCTTTTCATATTCGTTTTTTTTATCGGATATGAACTACTCCATTCGCTGATATTCAATTTAGATTACTCTTTAACCCTGATAAAGCAATTTTTAGTATTACTTTTAGCTTACACCATTGTGCACCTTCTTAAGGACCGATTTATCCATGTCTTTATTAGAACGATATATATCCTTAGCATTATATCTCTAATCTTTGTGCTCTTGTGCTATATTCCAGGCGTAACCTCATTTCTGTACAATCTAGCTGCAAAATTGTTTCCGCTGAAGACAGATTTTAATAACTTTTCAACCCCAACTCTACTTTTATTTACATTTCATCCCGACATGCTTTCGAATGAAAGCTCTTATATAAGAAATGCCGGGATGTTCTGGGA
>CAMPJM010000370.1 GCA_946886805.1 uncultured Flammeovirgaceae bacterium
GAACTAGAAGGAGTTTTGATTTCGCTAATTGCGCATGCGTCGTTGAACAGAAGGAATATTGATTTGGAATTGGCCAAGCAAACCTTAAAAAACATAGTCCATGATATTGAAACTGAAGTTGGGATAGATTTTATCCAAAAGACGGTTTCAGAGTATTATAGCGTTTCATTGGAAGATATGAAAGCTAAAACAAGAAAAAAGGAAATAGTAATTGCAAGGCAGGTAGCCATGTATTTTGCCAAGGAATATACGCATCATTCATTAAAATCCATTGGGTTTCATTTTGGGGGAAGAGACCATAGTACTGTAATTCATGGGGTACAATCCATAAATGATATGATGGAAACCGATGCTAAATTTAAATTGTCGGTAGAAGAACTTAAGAAAAAATTGAAAATGAAGACTGTATAGTGAAACTTAGGACTCGTTACGAACTATTTTTGTTCAAATATACATGTACAAGTTATTTTTGTTCTGTGTCATAAGTAGTGGATAGTTTTATTTTTTGCATAATCCGAAGCATTCTATATGTCAATGGCTTTTGTCCTCGCCGGACGGGCCTTACTTTTTTCCTTGATGGAAAAAGTAAGCAAAAAAATCAAGGCTGTATTCATTTTTTAACGCTATTTTCCTCCCTCAAATTGGGAAATAAAAGAAACTCACCCGCCGAAAAAGGCGGGCTCAAACAGCTTTTATTTCTGATCCAATTTGGCGAGGAAAATACCTAAAATGAATAAGGCCACTCGGGTAAAAGCCAATCGTTTACTTAAAATGACATTTGTTAACCACTACCATTCATATAGAGCTGTTATTTTGTTACAAGCCCTTAACAGTTATAAAAAAATATTTTGGAGCAGTAAGCAGTTTTTGCTTACTGCTTCTTTATTTTGAAGGAGGAACTATATTTAAACCAAATGACTCTAGTAGCGTTTTGCAATAATTTTTTATTGGTTAGACGGTTTGGAACCTTACTTAAACTTCGGCTGTGAATTGTTTGCCGGTGTGTTGAACTAGGGTATGCGAAGCCATCAGACCGTTTTCTGCAGAAATTATTTATTTAAATTTCCTGGTTTAGGAGAAACAATGTTGAAGTTGTAATATTATAATTTTACTATTTGATCGGTTTTTTCGCAAAAAGAATAATATTAAACATTTAATCAAACGAATCAATGGGGATACGTTCTGTTTTAAGTAAACCGCTGGCAAATTATGTGGTTAATAAATATAAGGACTGGAATAGAGATCCGATAAAGGTTCAACAGGAAGTTCTTTTAGAACTTATTGAAGGAGTAAAGGATACTGCATTTGGAAGGGATCACGATCTTTCGCACGTAAAAACCTATGAAGATTTTAAGCAGAGGGTTCCGGTTAGGGATTATGAAGGGTTAAAACCTTACATAGAAAGGGTAAAAAAGGGTGAGGAAGATGTTTTGTGGAAAGGGAAACCCATTTATTTTGCCAAAACCTCCGGTACAACTTCAGGTGTAAAGTATATTCCCATCACAAAAGAATCTATTCCCAATCATATCAATAGTGCCAGAGACGCCATTCTCCATTACGTTCATGAAACGGGCAAAGCTGCGTTTTTAGACGGCAAGCTTATTTTTTTATCTGGAAGCCCAATATTAGACACTAAAGGAAAAATCCCTACTGGCCGATTAAGTGGTATTGTGAACCACCATGTGCCGGGTTATCTTCGAACAAATCAGATGCCGAGCTTTGAGACAAATTGTATTGAAGATTGGGAAACAAAGGTTGATAAAATTATTGAGGAGACGGAAAGTAAAAATATGACCCTCATTTCGGGGATTCCTCCCTGGGTACAGGTATATTTTGATAGACTTCAAACTAAAACCGGTAAAAAGATAAAAGATATTTTTCCGAATTTTTCTTTGTTTATATACGGTGGGGTAAATTTTGAACCGTATCGCGCCCGCTTGTTCGAAGCTATAGGAAAACCTGTTGATTCTATTGAAACTTATCCGGCATCAGAAGGATTTATTGCTTTTCAAAATCAGCAGAATGATCCTGGGTTATTGTTGTTGATTAATTCAGGAATATTTTTTGAGTTTATACCTGCGGCTGAATTTTTTGATGAAAATCCGACCCGTTTAAGTTTGGCCGATGTGGAGCTAAACGTTAATTATGCATTGATAATCAACAATAATGCAGGACTGTGGGGCTATTCAATAGGAGATACAGTGAAATTTATATCTAAGAACCCCTATAAACTCTTGGTTACAGGAAGAATCAAACATTTTATTTCCGCTTTTGGCGAGCATGTTATTGCGGAAGAAGTAGAAAAAGCTTTAAACCTGACCATGAGTGCTCATCCGGAGGTGGTTGTTGCGGAGTTTACAGTTGCCCCTCAGGTGAATCCCGAAGAAGGTTTGCCCTTACATGAATGGTTCATAGAATTTTCACATCAACCAGAAAATTTGATTGCATTTGAAAATGACCTAAATTTGCATTTGCAAAAATTGAACACCTATTACGATGACCTTATTCAGGGAAATATTCTAAGAAAATTAAAGGTTATTTCAATGAAAGAGAACGCTTTTAGGGATTATATGAAATCAATTGGTAAACTGGGCGGGCAAAACAAACTGCCAAGGTTGGCAAATGACAGAGTAATAGCAGATGCATTGCAAGAATATAAATTAGCTGTTTAAAGTTTAGAGTTTAATGTTCAAAGTTTAATATTTGGCACTTAAAACTTCAACTCCGACCCTTAAACTGTAATGAACCCTGAATTGAAATGAGTGCAAAAATTGGAAGATAACCAGGAAAAGCGGCGTATTGCTATTTTAGGATCTACCGGCTCTATTGGTAGGCAAGCGCTGGAAGTAATAAAATCTCATCAGGATAAATTTTCTGTTGAGGTATTGACTGCGCAAAACAATGCCGATTTGTTAATAGAACAAAGCAGGGAATTCGAACCGAATGTAGTTGTAATTGCTAATGAAAATTTATACGAAAAAGTCAGCCTTGCACTAGACCCACTCGATATTAAAGTCTACACAGGAGAAAAGGCACTAGCTTCTGTGGTTGAAATGGACACCATCGATGTGGTATTGACAGCTTTGGTCGGTTATTCCGGCCTTTTACCTACTATTAAAGCCATTGAAAGTGGCAAACAAATAGCTCTGGCTAACAAAGAAACTTTGGTGGTAGCCGGGGAATATATTACGGAACTTGCGAAGGAAAAAGCGGTTAATATCTACCCTGTTGATTCAGAGCATTCAGCTATATTTCAATGTTTGGTTGGTGAATTTCACAATCCTATCGAAAAGATAATCCTTACTGCGTCGGGTGGTCCGTTTAGAGGTAAGGATAGAGAATTTCTGCAGTCGGTAACAAAAAAAGAAGCGTTGAAGCATCCCAACTGGGACATGGGTGCTAAAATCACCATAGACTCTGCCAGTTTAATGAACAAGGGGCTAGAGGTAATTGAAGCAAAGTGGTTATTTGGCCTGAGACAGAATCAGGTTGAAGTAGTGGTGCATCCGGAATCTATTATACATTCAATGGTGCAATTTGAAGACGGATCAATAAAGGCACAACTTGGACTGCCAGATATGCGTATTCCTATCCAGTTTGCTTTAAGTTATCCCTATCGGCTAAAATCAGATTTTCCCAGGTGTAATTTTGCAGACCACCCGAGCTTGAATTTCGAAAAACCCGACCTTGAAACTTTTAGAAATCTTCAATTGGCCTATAATGCTTTAGAAAGAGGTGGAAACATGCCGTGTATATTAAATGCGGCTAACGAAATAGTTGTGGCGGCATTTTTGAAAGACCAGATAGGTTTTCTGCAAATGTCCGATATTATAGCTTCGTGTATGGAGAAAATGCCTTTTATCGCCAAGCCGGCTTTAAATGATTATATTGCAACAGATAAAGAAACAAGAATAAAAACTTTAGAACTTATAAATTAATGGAAACTTTGGTGATGATTGCTCAGATTCTTTTGAGCTTATCGATATTAGTAGGACTTCACGAACTGGGACACCTTTTGGCTGCTAAATATTTTGGAATGAGAGTGGAGCAATTTTCTATTGGCTTTCCTCCAAAAATATTTGGTGTAAAATATGGTGAAACAGAATATTCTATAGGTTCTATTCCTTTGGGTGGTTACGTAAAAATTACCGGAATGGTAGACGAATCTCTGGATACCCAACATTTGAATGAAGAACCTGAACCTCATGAGTTCAGAGCCAAGCCAGCATGGCAGCGGCTTATCGTGATGATGGGTGGGATTATTGTAAATGTAATTTTGGGAATTATCATCTTTATTGCCCTTACTTTTTCTTATGGCGATAGCTATATCCCAATGGAAGAAGTGAATAAAACCGGCATAGTTGCCTACGAATTAGGTGAAGAAATAGGGTTTAAGACTGGTGACAAAATTATTGCTGTTAATGGTTTAGAGGTAGACCAGTTTGAAGATGCTATCAGCAGTGAAGTTTTAATGGGGGACAATAGTTATTACACAGTTGATAGAAATGGTGAAATAATAGATATTCCAATTCCTCCCGGGTTTATTGAAAAGCTAAGCGAAAAAGGGGCCGCTGCAAAATTTATCCTCCCTTTTATGCCCTTTGAAGTAGGCGAGATTTTAAAAGGCTCCGGAGCCGATGAAGGTGGCTTAGAGAAAGGTGATAAAATTATTTCTGTTGAGGGCGAAAAAATAAATTATTTCCATGAGTTGAAGCCTGTATTAAATGAAAATAAAGGCGAAACTGTTGATGTGGTTGTTGAACGGGGAGATGATACAGAAGTTTCTAAAATAGAACTTGATATTGCAATAAATGAAGAAGGGGAGATGGGTTTTTACCAGGCTTCTTTACTGCCTTCGAAAGAAATTAATTATACATTTGGAGAATCTATACCAAAAGGCACGGCTACTGCTTTTGAGCT
>CAMPJM010000371.1 GCA_946886805.1 uncultured Flammeovirgaceae bacterium
AAATAAATAGCGATGGATGCTAAAAATTCAGCTTGTGTAGAAACTCAAATGCTCATAAGACGCCCTGCTGGAGTGGTTTTTGAAGCATTTATTAATCCGGAAATAACAACCAATTTTTGGTTTACCAAATCATCTGGAAAATTAGACGTGGGCAAAACAGTGAACTGGGAATGGGAAATGTATGGAGTATCATCAAAAGTACTGGTAAAGGAAATAATTCCGAACCAGAAGATTACCGTTGAATGGGATGAACCAGCCACAACAGTTGAGTTTACATTTGATGCGCTCAGCGAAAACGAAACGTATGTGGTGATCCGAAACTATGGATTCGATTTAGAAGGAGAGGCCTTAATTCAGGCAATCAAGGATAATACTGGCGGCTTTACAACAGTATTAGACGGCTTGAAGGCATACTTGGAACATAATATAAAATTAAATTTGATAGGCGATAAATTTCCAAATATTGCCAACAAATAGTAAAAATCTAAGCTGCTAAAGAATGGGTATTACTACAATGAATCAAAAAATTAAGAATTTATAGCTGCAATTTTGATTTCTAATTAAGATGAAATAAAAAAAATTTGTATCATTGCATTCCCGAAACATCTATGCTGATTGGTTGATTCCAGAGCTTTTCAATTTATATGGCGATGCTTGGGATGAATAAACCCAGGAATGTGTTTTGAGCGTTTAAATTGCTTCTTGAAGATACAATAATTCGGGGTGTGGCGCAGCTTGGTAGCGTGTCACGAAGGCGTTCGGGAAGGTCGCAGGTTCAAATCCAGGTTGAGTGGAAAGAAGATATAGATAACAGATATAAATATTTTTCGGGGTGTGGCGCAGCTTGGTAGCGTGTCCCGAATGCGTTCGGGAAGGTTGCAGGTTCAAATCCCGGTTGAGTGGAAAGAAGATATAGATAATAATAGATTATAGATTATTTTCGGGGTGTGGCGCAGCTTGGTAGCGTGCTTGCATGGGGTGCAAGAGGTCGTCGGTTCAAATCCGGCCACCCCGACTTGATTATCAAAGAGTTACGAAGAAATTTGTAACTCTTTTTTTATTGGTTTAAACAGCCTTGTTGAAACGCCCTTGATTTTAATTCCTGTTCCGCGCTCGAAATACCGTATTGCCTAGCGATCTTCCTCCAATTCTTCACCGAAGACTTTACCCGTTCGATAATTTCATTAGCTCGTTTTTTATTCAGCCGGAAATATTCATGAACTTCCATTGCTAGATCCAGATCAAGCGCATTGTCATTTTCTGAGATATTGAGTTTTAACCCGGTTCCGGTTTCCACCGGGTTAATGTCGTAAGCCGGAGAAAGAACCCATCCCGTTTTGGTTAGTATAAAACCATGGTTTCGTAAATGATCATCCGTGTTGGCGACACAAATACTGAAGACAATTCTTCTCCATAATTCTTCCAGATCTTCGTCAGCTCTGGCGCCCTGAGTAGTTATAAAATCAACCAACTCAAGATAACTTACCCCATCATCATGATGCTGACCATCTGTATGCCCCAGAAGAGTCATAGCGGATGCAAAATGAATACGAGCACCTTCTTTATTCCTGTCAAAGCGTTTTGTTAAAAAAGTATGATGGCTGTTGGAGAATTTCTTTGCCATCGATTCCGCCATATTTAAGCCTGCCGCAATTGCTAATTGATAGGTAAGAATCTCCCATCCACCCATATCTGATTGATCACTTTTACTTGGAAATTTGGCAATCCACAATTGCCGTTCATTATCTATGACGCTCGCTTTGGGCCTACCTCCTCCTAAGGAAGAACCAGGAGCTACTAACATGTTTAGCCAGTTTAAATATTCCGGATCATTAATAACATCCGAATCTTCCAGTCGCAAACTGATTTGTTCCAGTTCTCTTATAGATGTCCATGGGGGACTGGCTAACTTTTTGTTGTCATTTAAGAACGGGCCTCCTTTTTCTGATTTAAACCGCAAGCCACCCATTCTGTGGCCGTCATATACACCTAACAAATAGTCAGTTTCAAATAGGTTTTGCTCAGGTCGTCCCTCTTTTCTGGAAATTGCTGCTTCACGCCTTCTCATCAATATTCTTCCCCACCTGTCAGGCGAAGAGTCCAGAAATAAACCAAAATTCGTTTTGTCTTCATAATTAAGGTAGTGTACCCCTGAAAACAGTTGGAGATCCGGATCAATTAATTGGGCGTGTTCTGATTGAAGCCACTCATCTTCGTAGTCAAAGGAAAAGACCTCTTTGCCTCTTACAAGTTCAGCATGCAAGGTTCCCATGAAAATAGGCCCCTGAACCTCTTTCCAATCGGCATAAACAAATATATCACGCTTCTTTTCAGGTTTATTCATGTTATCGGCTTATTTCTTTTTGGGAGCCCTTTCTCTTGTTGCTATCTTGGCGTCCTGCAGTTTTCTTCCCAGTTCATCATCCTTTGCCACTCGTAAGAAGTCCTTTTCGAGCCCTAATACTTTCAGGACATTTAAATAATACCCAATACTCACCCCTGCATATCCCTTTTCTATAGAAATAAGTGTAGACCTGCTGATCCCTGCTCTTTCAGCAACTTGTTCACTACTCAGTTTTCTCCGCAATCTGGCAAGCTTGATATTTTCACCAAACTCATTCATGATTTTTTGTGTCTTGGGAAGTAAAACAGCACTTTTATTAGCCATAATGTTTAAATATTTAGACAAAAATAACCATTTTTGTCTAAATATTTAAACATTATCGTAAAATTCTAAAAATGTAAAATCGAAAGATGACTTCTTGTGTTATACCCGAGAGGGTATAAATTACAATTTTTTGCTATATTTGTACCCGAACGGGTATAAAGCAATGGAATTATCTCAGCTAATAAAAGAAAAACGAAAAGAATTGCACCTTACACAGAAAGAGCTTGCTGACAAAGCTGGCGTAGGGCTACGGTTTGTCCGGGAGTTAGAAAGCAGGAAACCTACTCTACAGATGTACAAAGTCAACCAAGTCCTCATGCTTTTTGGCTATGAACTTGGCCCCGTTCCCTTAAATCGTAATAAACTGATCATTGAGAAAAGCTAAAGCTTATATGTATGAAGAACTGAGTGTCCCCTTTTTTCCCATGCCAATAAACCTCGCATAATCTTTCATCGCAGCTTTTAAGGCAGGATTAGCATCTTTATTTGTTGAATTGAAACAAGCTTTTTCTATTGTAACCTGCCCTTTCGCCTTAATGCTTTTCCAGGTTCCTATAATTTGATTGTTCAAAACAATTACAGGCCGGAATATGCCATTATTGGTATAAACCTCCTTTCTGTTGGCATCAGCTACCATACCGGAGCGGTCTTTGTAGCTGATAAGCAGTTCATCAAACGCGGGGAGTAGTATTGTAACATTCTCGCTATGATTTACTTCATCCAATAAGCCTTTTCTATACCAATATCTGGAATCATCAATCGTGATTGCTTCAAACAAAGACGCATTAGAATCTACTGCTTTTTTAGCTTCTGATACAGTGAGGCCAGACCACCAGGAAAAATCATAAACCGTGGCCGGTCCGTGACTGATAAAGTACCGGTTGGCTAGTTCCTGTAAAGCTTCATCCCTATCAAGCAATTTGGCTTCCAGAACTATTTCATCTAAGAGCCCATATTGCAACTGCTTTCCTCTCCTTCCTGCGCTGCAAATTAATCCCTCCACTTCTGCATCAAATAAATGCAGGCCCAACCGGTTGTCACTGGTGGCAATCTTTTCTCCATCCAAAAGCGCTTTAATCTCTGACCTGATCAGGTACTGGTTGCCTGTCATTGCTTTTTGCAGTACGTTTTTGCTTTTTTTGAGAAGCACATTGCCTATCCCCAGCTTTTTATGCTCATTTTTGGCAAAGCTCTTCAGCCTGGGTCCTGTCAGCTTGAGCATCCATTTAATATCTTGCGGCGAAACAAAATGCCAAGTCGGTCTTAATACATGTGTTCGCAGAATCTTATTTTCATTAAAGGCAACTTCAATTTCGTGTTCTGTACTATTCTTTAATCTACATCCTACAGCCCATTTTGACATTGTATAATCCTGTGCCTGCATTGCTCCCATATAATTTACCAGCTCTTGTGGCGTGGAGCATTTGCTTCCATTGCTTAGCAACTGGCTGTGCAATCTGGCATTACATAATTCTTGATGGGTCATATTGCTGATTAAATAGTTAAACAATTAAAAAGGGGCAATAGCCTCGTCACTTTTTGCTGGAAACATAACAATTATCCTCAGCATTTTCTTAGCAGCCAAAGCGCGTTCCTCGTGACTCTCGATTATTTAAGCCCAATTTAAAATTATAGAATAAATTTAATATTATCCAAATGACTTGAATTTGAGCAATAAAAACAGCAAATTAAAGCTGATTTAAATTTTAAGTATCTGTGCCCATGAATACTAAATTGTTGATGATTATCAGTACTACTATCATGACTGTTGGGGGTTTAGCATTAACATTTTTCCCGCAAGAAATTCTTTATGGTTTTGGCTTAGGTTCTGCCGGCTATTTTTCTGTCTTATTACAAGTGACAGGAGCGCTATACCTTGGGTTTGCAATGCTTAATTGGATGGCAAAAGGGTTTCTTTTAGGAGGTATATACAACCGGCCAATTACCATGGCAAACTTTCTCCATTATTTTATTGCTTGTTTAGCGATTATAAAAGTGGCCGCAGATTTGAATAATTCATATGTTTGGGCGGCTGCTCTTATCTATGCAATTTTAGCGAGTTGTTTTGGATATATGCTTTTTACTCATCCAATGAGGGTCAAAAGTCCCGATGAAAAATAATTTCTTTTTATCGCTGCTTAAAAAAAATACGCGCAGTCAAAGAGAGATTAAACTGATTAAATCAACCAACAATTCATTGAGAGAGAGGTTTCCGTTTTGATACAATCATTAAACCCAGTCTT
>CAMPJM010000372.1 GCA_946886805.1 uncultured Flammeovirgaceae bacterium
TTATAGATTTTGAATTATAAATTGTGAATGCTGGGTTGAAGAAAACAAATGAAATAAAATGTCTTAATAGCGCTGTTGATCTCAATGTTTGGTTCCGATTGTATAGACATGGGGAATTATGAATTATAAATTGTGAATGCTGGGTTGAAAAAGTAAATGAAGTGAAATGTCTTAATAGAGTTGTTGATCTCAATGCTTAGTTCCGATTGTATAGCCATGGGAAATGATAAGAAATTATAGATTATGGATTATAAATTGTGAATGCTGGGTTGAAGGAAATAAATGAAGCCAAAATGTCTTATTAGTGTTGTTGATCTCAATGTTTGGTTCGGTGTATCGTATAGCCATAAGAGATTATGAATGTTGGATTATAAATTAGATTGAAAAAATAGATGAATTGGATTGGTTGATCATCGGAAATCGTGGATTCAGATTTATAAATGTTGGATTAGGAATAACTAGTTCTGAATTGTGGTCAACGATGTCTGTGCCTTGCTCTTCTTTGGGCTGTTTCAGCCTGAAATGGAGAAAATGATATTACCCTTGAATTTTTAATCCAAGCTGGGATGAATATCATGGAAAAGCAATGGGGTACGGGAAATGTAATTGAGCTGGCCGAGAAGTACATGATAAAAATATGTAAGTTTTCTGATTAAAAGAAATATTTTAATCAAACATAAATAAAAAATATTATGAAAACAAGACTGCTAAAACAATAATGAAACAAAATAATATAGGTTTAAACACCTATTTACGGCTAAGAAGATAAGCATGGTCGATAGCCAAGGATTAAGGTAGGATTAAACGTTATGGAGCAATGATATTTTTGGTGCTGGTTTAGAAGTAAGATTTCTTCTATTTATGAAGCATTCTTTAGGTATGGCTTGTCCCTAAACTTGGTCTGAATCAAGCTGGATGTTAAAGCATAAGGTCTAAAGTTCCGGTTATTCTGAAAAAAAAATATAACCTACAGCATCAACATAGATTCAACATAGATAAGGTGTTGGTAAGCTTTATGATTTGAGCATCTAAACCGCTGTAAAACAGCATACGTTTTATCCCCTTCAATCACCCGGTATCATATATGTCGCCTGAATAGGAAAATGGTCTGAATAAGGCATATCATAATGGGTCTTGTAGTCGACGGCTTTTAATGCAGGGTCATAAAATTGGTTGTCTATCCTCAAAAAAAATAGGGTGTTTCCGCTATACGTTACTCCAAAACCGTTGCCGGCTTTTTCAAAGGCATTGTTCATTACGTTTTTAAAGGAATTATATACAAAGCTATAAGGGGTTTGGTTAAAATCTCCAACCAATATAACCTTATATGGACTTTGTTGAATCAATTCCATAATGACTTCTGCCTGAAAACTCCTGTCTATTAGCCCCTTGGTAAATTTTTTGTATAATGTTTTTAAATCTTGCTTGGTGCTTTCAAGGGTTTCGCTTTTCAGTGGATTATTCGAGCCTAAACTCATCGATTGCAAATGGACATTTATAAAACGAATGGTATCTTTTTGGACAATGATATCTGCAAATGCAGCACGATTTACACTGCCTTCCTTAAAAATAACTTCTCCCGAATTTACAATAGGGAACCTCGAAAATATGACAATTCCAAAATCAGCATCTTCCCAACCGGTATATTTTGAAGAAAAGTAATAATCATATTCACCGTTTTCTGAGATCAAATCTAATGTCGAAAACATTTCAGAGCTATCTTTATGATAAAATTCCTGAAAACATTTTATATCTGCATCGTTCTCTACAATCCAATCGATTATTTTGTAAGACGATGAAGAAGTATCAACATCTGAAAAAACATTTCCCTCAAATTCCCTCCTTTGTAAAAAACTTGTATTATAGCTCAACACAGAAAAGGTGGGTTGATCAACATCGTCCTGAGGAAAATTTATTGCAAATGTTCCGGTAATATATTCAAACCCCACCACCAACACGATCAATGGTATTAAACACAGATAATTCCTCTTATAAAAAAACCAGAGGAAAAGCAGGAGGTTGATTAAAATAGCAAAGGGGATAAGAAATGTTATAAATCCTGCAATTAAAAATTGATTAGGAGATATGTCGGTACAGTTAAAAACCAGTATGCTAGCAACTGCAATAGTGAAAACTAAATATTTCAAGTTAAAGGGTATTTACCGGCAAAGCTCAGGACTTATTAAAAAATAAAAAAATCTTCAGACACTCTTTTTATATAAAAGATAAAAAATGTAGAATAATAGTATTCACACAGTTTACCTTCGGATTATCCGTAGGTTTATGCTTTATGTCACAAGAGTTATTTAACAAAGTCTTGTGTTGTTCGGGTAGAAAACGGTAATTGCTAAAATTAGTTTTAATTTTCGGGTTATATTTTAGTGATTTTAATGCCAGCGAGGTTGATGATAGTTATTAGGCGAACGGGATAAATAGTTAGTGTACTAATTAATGTTTTTGAATTAAATTAAATTTATATCTGTTTAATTGGTCTAATGATTAAATTAAGTACGTTATTCTTTAACTTTGAATAATAATACACCGCAAGTTGCTTAAAATCTCAGTGAAATGAATGTAGTGCCAGATCAAATGCAAGAACAGGTAGATGCTCTTAAAAGATATTGTAACAGTCTGACTTCTTATTCGAGAAGGAAAACCAGGGAAGTTAAAATTGGAGGAGTTGCGTTGGGAGGCGATAATCCCATACGTGTTCAGTCGATGACAACTATTGATACGATGGATACCGCAGGATCAATAGAGCAAACTATCCGAATGGTAGAAGCTGGTTGTGAGTATGTGAGGATTACTGCGCCAAGTATGAAGGAAGCGCAAAATCTTGAGTTGATTAAAAAAGGCCTGAGAGAAAGAGGCTATGAAGTCCCTTTAATTGCTGACATTCATTTTACCCCCAATGCGGCCGAACTTGCTGCCCGGATAGTAGAGAAAGTAAGGATCAACCCCGGAAACTACGCTGATAAGAAGAAGTTTCAGGTTTTAGAATATACGAACCTTACTTATCAGGCAGAGCTGGAAAGAATAAGAGAAAGATTTACTCCGCTGGTAAAAATTTGTAAGCAATACGGTACTGCTATGCGGATTGGCACAAATCACGGTTCTTTGTCAGACCGGATCCTGAGCAGGTATGGCGATACTCCCCTGGGAATGGTTGAATCTGCTTTGGAGTTTCTAAGAATCTGTGAAGATTTAAATTATTACGACATTGTATTATCAATGAAAGCCAGTAATACTCAGGTGATGGTACAAGCCTATAGATTACTTGTTCAAAAATTGGAAAGTGAAGGGTTTCAGCCATATCCTTTACACCTCGGCGTTACCGAAGCTGGGGAAGGGGAGGATGGCAGAATAAAATCGGCAGTCGGAATAGGTGCTTTGTTGGAGGACGGCTTGGGTGATACGGTTAGGGTATCTTTAACTGAAGAGCCGGAAGCGGAAGCCCCTGTTGCACAAATTATGGTGGACAGGTACGCAGATCGGGAAAATCATTCTCCAATAGTACCATTGGAAAGGAATCCTACCGACCCTTATCATTATCAGCGAAGAAAAACCACAGAGGTCTTAAATATTGGAGGTTCTAATGTTCCAAGGGTAATTGCTGATATCCGACATTTGAAGGATCCGGAATACAAGGATTTCAAAGCAATAGGCCATTTTTACATGCCTCTGCTTGATAAATGGAAAATGAATGATCTTGGAAGCGATTATATCTTTTCGGGAGATAACCCAGTTCATTTTATGTTACCAAATGGGCTAAAGGAAATTTTAAACTATCGAACATGGATACTGCACGAGGATCGTTATAACAAATATCCTTTGCTTAGCAGCGAAGAGTTTTCAGGGGATAATGAAAGGCATCAACAGCTTAATTTTGTAAAATTGAACTCGGCTGATCTTTCTGAAATAATATTGACCAGATTAGAGAACGATCCGACAGTTGTTATTATTTCAGACACTGATAATCTGCATGCTATGGCAGATCAACGAAGGTTCTTTTTCGAATTATTGCATCGTAACATTTCCACTCCGGTAATTATAATGAGGAAATACCCACTACTATCAGATGATAAGTTGCAGATCTATTCTGCTACAGATATTGGTGGGCTGTTGATTGACGGCTTAGGAGATGGAGTAATGTTGAGTACAGAACTTTGGGAGACCGAGTCTAATGGAGTGGACGCAGTAGGGGAGAAAATTAAGCTGCTCAACAATACCGCTTTTGGAATATTGCAGGCTGCAAGAACCAGGATGTCTAAGACAGAGTATATTTCTTGTCCATCTTGTGGGCGTACATTATTTGACTTACAAGAGACAACAGCCATGATCAGGCAAAGAACCGATCATTTGAAAGGGGTAAAAATAGGAATTATGGGTTGTATAGTAAATGGTCCCGGAGAAATGGCCGATGCTGATTACGGATATGTTGGATCAGGAAAAGGAAAAATTACTTTATATAAAGGCCAGGAAGTGATAAAAAGGTCTGTTTCTTCTGAAAAGGCGGTAGATGAATTGATAGAAATTATTAGGGAAGATGGCCGATGGACAGAGCCGGAGGCCCATGATTAATGTTTGTTATATAACTTGATAATCAATTTAATATGGGAAATACTAGCGAAAAACAGGAAATCAATCAAATGCAAAAAGAGCATTCTTGGAAGAGATTTTTTAAATTAGGTGAGGTTTCCGGGTATTTTTTCAGAAAGAAGGATCCGAACCGACCTGCCAATTTTAGTCTAAGGATGATGCACGGAGTAAATAAATTTTCTATGCTAATATTTATACTTGGTGTAATCTACCTGATTTTCAAACATTTGTTTTAATGAACATAGAAGATTTTAGAAACCATTGCCTTAAAAAGAAGGGTGTTTCGGAAGAATTTCCATTTGGCCCAA
>CAMPJM010000373.1 GCA_946886805.1 uncultured Flammeovirgaceae bacterium
CTTTAAAAGGTACATTTCAACCGGATTATTCTTTAGTAATCATGATGAGAATTGAAATAGCAATAAGTCAGGGTTTTATCTGAAGCATAACACGTTTGTGATTACAGGACAAAAATTAGCAGAGCGACTGCTATCTTATTTCAGCACAGATTATCTAATAGGTATTTCGGGTTAAACAGAGAAAAAATCTCTATGGATGGAAATCAAATAGATAAAATAAAAAGCTTTTTTTATGGACAATATTTTGAAGCCGGACTCAGAATAACTTTTGGAATTATTCTCCCAGCATTATTATTGTCTTTTCAGGGAAATATAACAATTGGCATTACTTTATCTTTAGGTGCCTTGTGTGTGGCAATAACAGATATACCTGGCCCGTTTTACCACAAGCGAAACGGTATGCTTTTTACCCTTTTGTTTATTTCAACAGCAGCCTTGCTAACGGGAATGCTTAGCTCCTACCCCATTTTGCTGTCGATAGAAATCCCCCTTCTTTGCTTCTTCTTTGCCATGCTAAATATTTACGGTGCCAGAGCCTCCCTTTCCGGTACCGCTGCATTATTGATCATGATGATTAGTACCGACCAAAATCATTTGCTGAACGGGTACCTGATGCATTCTTTGTTCGTGCTTCTGGGTGGTGGCTGGTACATGCTGTTGAGCCTGGTAGTGACCAAAATAAGACCTTATAGACTAGCTCAACAAGCATTGGGTGAGTGCGTACTAGCTATTTCCGCCTATCTAAAAATACGTTCCAGGTTTTATGATGACAAGACTCCGATAGAAGAAAATTATAAAAACCTAATAATTCACCAAATAGAAGTCAACCACCAACTGGATGCTGTGAGAGAAATCATATTGAAATCCCGCAGAATGGTAAATGAACCAGCGGGTTCAGGCAAGCTCTTGATCCTCACCTTTGCAGACATAGTTGATTTATTTGAATTTGCTACCGCCACCCCATACGATTATGCGCAAATGCGGGAAAAATATTCGTCACATCATACGCTTCCGGAAATTTCTAAAATCATTATCAAAATTTCACAAGAGCTTGATAACATTGGTTACTCCTTGATTAACAATGAAATTCCTCGAAGTAAACTGAAGGTTCTAAAAGAGATAGAGCAACTGAAAACTAAAATTGATGATCTGGGAGGTACGGGAGAATCGGTTTTTGTTTTGAAAAAAGTCCTGATAAACCTGCTGAACCTAAATGGGCGGTTGGATACAATATTTAATTATTTTCAAAAAGGTAATAATCAACTTTCCGAATCGAAACCTATTGAGCTTGACAAGTTTGTATCACATCAAAAATTTAGCTGGAAGCTTTTTGTTGATAATTTGAATTTTAATTCGGTGACTTTCAGACATTCAATAAGACTTGCCATCGCTTGTTTTATTGGATATTTGGTTTCCCATTGGTTCTCATTTGGAGAACATAGCTACTGGTTATTGGTCACCATTTTAGTGATTTTAAAACCTGACTACAGCCTGACTAAGGAACGGAATAATCAAAGAATAATCGGAACCGGTGTAGGAGGAATCACAGGCATACTGATTCTGTATGTGATAGAAAACGAAGTTATCCGGTTCATTATCCTGCTCGTCTTTATGGTGTTAGCCTTTACGTTCAACCGGACAAAGTATGTGCTGAGCGTACTATTTTTGACGCCTTTTATTTTAATCCTTTTTAGCTTCGTAACAGTATCTGACAATATCGATTTGGTGCAGGAACGAGTGATAAATACCTTATTGGGTTCATTTATAGCCTTATTTGCCAATTATTTTATCTTTCCAAATTGGGAGTCCAGACAGAGAAGCCCCTATTTATTAACAATATTGAAAGCTAATCTTTATTATTTCCTTCAAATATTATCAAAGTTCGAACCTGCTAAGTTTTCTAATACCACTTATAAGCTTTCCCGCAAAGATGTCTATGTGCAAACATCAAATTTAGGAGCGGCCTTTCAGCGAATGTTAAATGAGCCAAAGCATAAGCAAAAAAACATGAGCATGTTGTACCAATTTCTTGTCTTAAACAACATATTATCATCCTATCTTTCAACATTATCTTTAACCATCGATGAAAACAAGAACGATCTGGTAGACCAGGATATAATAAAAGCCATTAGAAAGATCTTCATTAATATGGTGAATGCTATAAACAATGTGGATTCGACTGCATTAGAGCATAAGCCCGAACTGCCCAACTTCGCCTTCCATTCTTCCCATGAAAGAAATAATGATAGCTTAATAAAAGAGCAACTGACTTTAATTCAAAAGATTGCTATGGATTTAGAAAAGTTAACCAAAGCTATGAACCCGGTTATCTAAAAAAATATTACGGCTACTTTAGGGGTTCTTGCTTTTCAAGCGTCTTTTGGAAAATGTGCTTTACCTTAATGACTTCGTGAATTCTATCTTTATTTTAAGTTGAAAATTCTCAATTACTTTGAAAATTTCTTTTATTGTAACCTGTTCGATCTTTGTTAAAGAAGAGGGGTTAATGTAATTATGCGGATCATTCTTATCTTTTATGATGTTTTCAGCCTGTTTTTTTAACCTCATGGCCATCAGGTAATAATAGGCCTGAAGGATTTCCAGGAATTCTTTTTCATTAAATATTCTCCTATTGTACAGCTCATGGATTCTCTCGCCTGTATTGGTTTTAAAAATTTTGTTTTTAAGGGCGTACAATCTTATCAAATCCACTATTGGGGTCATGGTTTTCTTTAAATCAAATACGTGGTGCTCGCCCACTGTAAAAGTGCGGAAATTGTTGAAAAAAGTAAGCGGAGGTTCATACTGTAGGGCATTAACACCTAAATTATAATAAAACAGCTCAGCAGGTTCCATCAGTTTTTCTCCTATGAAATCTTTTAAATCGTCGACCAGTTGCTTTTCCCCATAAATAAATCTGCAGTCAAAAAAGGTAGAGAATTTCATAACTGATTCCGGTATCGGTCTTTCTATCCACTTTTTATAATTGTTCTTCCAATGAGACAAAGAGTGCGTCCATTGAGGGTTCTTCGCCATAAAACCGCCTGTACAAAAGCTAAAGCCGATCCCATTAAGCTTCTCGGAAACTTTTTCAGCGAAAATTAAAAAATATTTCCTTACCAACTCTCGTTGTTCATTGGCTTTATCTTCATAAATAATAGCATTGTCCTGATCGGTTTTCAGCGTTTGTTCTTTTCTACCCTCGCTTCCCAGCACCATAAAGGCAAACTTTGCGGGCGGCGAGCCAACTTCTGCAATTACATTTTCAATCACTTTTAGCGCTATCGTATCTGAAATTGAAGTCACAACCTGGTTTACAATTTCGGCTTTTACCCCTCTGTCGAGCAGTTGAAATACAATCATGGGCACCTTTTCCCACCGCCTTTTTAATTCATTCACTGTTGAAGAAAGCTTTACTGATTGAATAAAGACAAATGGTGATTGCGCCTGATCTGTTAATAATTTGTTTCTACTGAGCATTCCCTTAACTTCATCATTGTCATTTATCAGCAGATAGCGGGTTTTTGTCCTGAACATTAGCAATAGAGCCTCATAAACGAATGCTTTTTCGGAAATGGAAATAATGGGATTGTCGATATATTTTTCAATAGGCTCTTCGACGTTTACTTTTTTGGCCACAATATTTTCCCTTAAAGTTATATCCGTTACATATCCTATGAGGTCGTAATGTGAGTTTGCAATAAAAACACAGCCGATTTTATTGTCGGTCATAATCTTTGCCACCTCAAAAATAGGAGTATCGAATTGGCAGGTATGAACTTTTTTTAGGTTTATGGTTTCAATGGTTCTAGAAAAGAATTGGTCGGAAATAATATAATTTTCACTTGAGGGTAGGCTATTTTTTACAAAATGAGCATACTCGTCATCGATCATTCGGTTCCCGTATTCATTCGTGAAAAAATGAAAAAAAGCTTCATTAGATCGACATAATTCCTTGAACGGGCTTCGGGGAAGGAAATAAACAATGGTGCCTTTTTGAACAACAACGGTTCTGATGGACCTTTTTCTATTTAATAGAAGAGAAACCCCTCCATATAAACTGCCGGGTTTTAGAACCTCTGGTAACCTTCTGTTTTTGTCACTGTCATGAAAGAATGCTTCGAACTGACCTTTAACTATAATATCCAAGCCCTTTAATTTGCTGATATTTTGTAGGTAGAGCGTCTCATTCCTGGTGTATTTTACTTCCTGCAATAATTCAGCAACTCCCTCTAAAATGTCTTCTTTTAGGAGGTTAAACGGCTTAATGCTCTTTAAGAAATTTATTTTATTGGTCATATTAAAAAATAAAGGATTGTGATCATCAATACTAAAACCGGCAGTCCGCAACCAAATTTATCTTTTTTATTAATCTTCGCTCGAAATTCTGGTTGCTGATTGGAAATTCTTTCATCGGTAATCTCCTTTCTTTTTACGAGTTCAAAAAAGCAAGCTGCAGTTGCTTGCGCATCGAAAAGCGCATCATGTTGGCCTTCCATGCTCTTATTGAACAACTTTTCATACAATTCATCGAGTTTTGGATAATTATTGGTCGAAAACCGCACATAGTGGGAATTGGATAACATTGTGCAATAAAGCGGGACATCTTGGGTGATATTTGGTATTCCTGCCCTCCTAAACCCTACAGATAACATCTGCATGTCAAATGAAATCCAGTGGCCGACCACCAAGGGATTATAAAATTTTATGTCTTTATAAATTTTCCTGAGAACTTTGTTCCGCTTCTCCCCCTTTTCCTGTAAAATCTCTTCTGAGATTCCATGAATTAGTTTGGATTTAGGATCTATTATAATTTTATCATCGCTGATATAGTAATTTTCAGATTTTAGCAATTGACCTTCCCTGGTATAAATCACCCATGCTAATTGTATAATATAGGGC
>CAMPJM010000374.1 GCA_946886805.1 uncultured Flammeovirgaceae bacterium
GAATCTAACAAAAATATTCATGAATAACAAACGAACGATCGTGATTTTAATAGCCGATGATGATGCCGAAGACAGGATGTTGATAAAAGATGCGCTGGAGGAGAGTCGGTTAAAAAATCAGCTGCAATTTGTAGAAAATGGAGAGGAATTGATGGACTACCTCCATAACCGCAACAAATTTAGTGATAAAGAAAAGTTCCCTACCCCGGGTCTTATTCTTTTGGATTTGAATATGCCTAAAAAAGATGGCAGAGAGGCACTTAAAGAAATAAAAGAGACAAAAATACTGAGACTTATTCCTGTTGTGGTGCTCACAACTTCAAAGGCTGAAGAAGATATTTTAAAAACCTATGATTTAGGTGTCAGCTCCTTTATCACAAAACCAGTAACTTTCTCTGCGCTTGTCGATGTTATGAAAACGATTAGCAAATATTGGTTCGAAATTGTAGAATTACCTAAACTTTAGTACTTGCAGGACAATACAAAAATATTGCTGATTGATGATGATGAAGATGATTATATCATCACAAAGGAAATCATAAATGATATTTCTGGCAGGAATTTCCTGCTCGATTGGACAAATTCGTTCCAGGACGCCTTGAGAATTATAGAGGATCAAAGACATGATGTCTATCTGGTGGATTTTCGTCTGGGTGTTCATGATGGCCTGGAACTCATTGCCCAGGCTATCGCCTCCGGCAGCACAGCTCCTTTCATTCTGCTAACCGGCCAAAGTGACCGCGAAACAGATGAAAAAGCCATGCGCACAGGAGTATCGGACTACTTGGTAAAAGGAACTTTCAGCGCGTATGACCTCGAAAGGGCCATCAGATACAGTATAGAGCATGCAAAAAGCCTGTCAGAAATCCAAAAACTGAATATGGAGCTAGAAGAACGGGTAGAGAAACGTACCGCTGAGCTGGCAGACGCTATCCGAAAAATGGAGCAAACCAATAGAAGTTTATATGAGGCAGAAAAGGAAGTACGCAAGGCCTTACAAAAAGAAAAAGAATTGAATGAGTTGAAATCAAGATTCGTGACCACTGCCTCGCATGAATTTAGAACACCACTCAGTACCGTTCTTTCCTCAGTCTCTCTTATTAGCAGGTATAAAACTATCGAAGAGGACGATAAAAGACAAAAACACGTAGATCGAATTAAATCCGCTGTAGAAAATCTTACTGTTATCCTGAATGATTTCCTTTCCATCAGCCGCATTGAAGACGGGAAAATATCAAACCTACCGGTGCAATTCGATTTAACGGGTTTAGCTACTGAAGTAATGGAAGAAATGCATGGCTACCTTAAGAAAAACCAAAGATTTAATTTTCACCACGAAGGAGAACAAACAATAGTAACCCTTGACAAACAACTAATGAAAAATATCCTGCTCAACCTCCTTTCGAATGCCAGTAAGTATTCGACGGAGGGAAGAGTTATATACCTTTCAACCGCTATCAATTCGGCCGGCATTAATATGGTGGTAAAGGATGAGGGTATAGGCATTCCTGACGAGGACCAAGTCAATTTATTTTCTCCTTTTTTCAGGGCGGGAAACGTTACAGGTATTCAGGGAACGGGCTTAGGTTTAAATATTGTCAAAAGATATATTGAATTAATGGGCGGAGTGCTTGAGTTCCATAGTCGATTAGGTGAAGGAAGCACCTTTACAGTTAATTTTCCTAAAACAGCAGAATAATGAAAAAAATACTATTAATAGAGGATCATCAGGAACTAAGGGAAAATACTGCGGAGATTTTGACGCTTGCCAATTACGAAGTCGTGGAAGCAGAAAATGGAAGAATAGGTGTGGAAAAAGCAAAAGCAGAAAAACCTGATCTGATTATTTGTGATATTATGATGCCTCAGCTCGATGGTTATGGAGTATTGCACATGCTAAGCAAAAATCCTGATACTTCTGGTATCCCTTTCATTTTTCTGACAGCGAAATCAGAGAAGGAAGACTTTAGAAAAGGGATGAATCTTGGTGCGGATGATTACCTGGTAAAACCGTTTGATGATATTGAACTTTTGGATGCTATTGAAATGCGCCTGAAAAAAAATGAAATTCTAAAAGCGGATTTTCAGAAAAGCGCGGATGGTCTCGACGACTTTATGCAGGAAGCAAAAGGCATGGAAAACCTTGACAAGCTTACGTCCGGAGCACAAAAAAAGACGATTATCAAGAAAAAGCAGTATCTTTTTTCGCAAATGAGCTATCCGCATGCGCTGTATTTCCTTAACAAGGGAAGCATAAAAGGTTACCAAACTAACCACGAAGGCCGGGAGTATATTACCAACCTGTACAAAGCAGGGGATTTTATTGGTCACATCGACCTACTGAAAGAGCAGCAGTACAGGGAATCTGCAGTGACCATGGAAGATTCTGAAGTAACGGTAATTCCACGGGACGATTTCTTTAGCCTGCTTTACAAAAACCGGGATGTAGCCTCGAAGTTTATTAAAATACTGTCGAATAATTTAGCTGAGAAAGAAGAGCGTTTATTAAAGCTGGCGTATAATTCTGTACGAAGAAGGGTCTCAGAAGCATTGCTGCTGTTAGAGAAGCAATATAAAAAGGAGAATGAGAATGTGTATGTATTAAACATTTCCAGGGAAGATTTGGCCAATCTTGTGGGGGCTTCTACAGAAACCGTGATCCGTACTTTAAGTGACTTTAAAGATGAAAAACTTATTGACATTAGTGGCGGTAAAATTTCTATTGTTAATTCGGAGAAATTGAGTCGCATTAAAGGATAAATCTCTCTTCTACATATAAATACAATAGGCATTGGTGCTGTTTTTTAGCACAGCGGTAGCTGCCTTTCAAGTACCTCCTCGGCGCTTTAGATGCAATAATTATATATCTGTAATAAAACTATATCGGCCCAGGGTTTTGAGCCTCTCTTGATTGAAGATGAAGCACCTTCTGGTGTCTTTAAAGTGATTTGGCCAACCTTAGCCTCTTTCTGTGTATAGCACTGCTGTTTATTGAAAAAGCAAGCGTGTTAAAACTGTTTACAACCCGCTTTCTGCCCCATCCTGACTACAAACACCTTCTCCGCTGATTTCCATCATGTTTTCCTGCATTACGGTGGTATAGATTTGTACAAGAATTAAAACAGATCAAAATCCAATGTTATGAAAGCTCAATTGAAAAAGTACCTGTTCTTACTCCTTCCCATTTTCTTCCTCGGTGCGGGGCCTAAAGCCCAGACGAATTACAAGCTGGCTAATGCAGAATTATCCGTATCAGGAACTTCTTCCTTGCACGACTGGACAATGACTTCCAACAGTGCTTCGGGTAGTGCGATATTTACAACCGATGGAGCAACTTTAAAAAGCATCCAAAACCTGAACGTAAGCATGAAGGCGGAGACGCTGAAAAGTGGTAAAGGGGGAATGGACGACAATACTTATAAGGCTTTGAAGACCAAAAAAAATCCCGATATAAAATTTACGCTGAAGGAGGTAAAGTCAATTGCGAAGAAAGGAAATAACTATTTGGTAGAAGCTGTCGGAATCCTCAGCATAGCCGGCGAAAGCAAAACGATAACTGTTCAGGGACAAGCTTCCCCTACGGACGGTACCTTAAAAATAACAGGAAGCAAAAAATTTAAAATGACCGATTTTGGGGTAGACCCCCCTACTGCCCTTTTGGGCACAATTAAAACCGGAGATGACATTACAATCAATTTTAACCTAACATACAAGATCTAAACATAAAGTCATGAAAAAGTCAATTGTTTTATCGTTTATATTAATGGGCTTGAGCTATGTGAGCTTTGCTCAGGATAACAGAAACCTCCAGTATTTCCGGCCTGCCGGACAAGATGGACTCAATATCTTTGAAACTCCGAAAGTCGACACAGTGGAATTCAATGGCATAAAGGTTCGTGTGGGTGGTGACTTCGCTATCCAGTTTCAAGGCCTGAACCATACCAATGATGCTGACACCCTTGTAGAGTTAGGTTCTAATTTTACGCTACCTACTGCCAACCTTGATATTGATGTGCAACTACATGACGGGTTGAGAATGCACTTGAGAACCTTTCTTTCTTCCAGACACCATAATGAGGCTTGGGTAAAAGGGGGGTACATTCAAATGGACAAACTGGATTTCATTAAACCAGGCTTTCTGGAGGGATTCATGAATATCGCCACTATTAGAATAGGTTTGGATGAGTTCAATTATGGCGATGCCCACTTCAGAAGATCTGATAACGCCAGAGCTATTTATAATCCTTTCGTAGGTAATTACATCATGGATTCTTATTCAACTGAAGTTTTTGGTGAACTTACTTTGCAGTCAAATGGCTTCCTTGGAGTTATAGGATTAACTAATGGTAAATTAAATCAAAGTGTTGTATTGGCCGACAATGCCGATGATAAGCCTTCGTTCTTTGGGAAAATAGGTTATGACGATTATGTTACCGAAGATCTAAGGGTACGGTTAACAGGATCATGGTATATCAATAAAGGCACCAACGGTAATTATTTATATGGAGGTGACCGGGCAGGTGCCAGGTACTACGACGTGATGCAAGGTAACTACGCTGAAGGCAGGTGGAATCCGAGATTCGCAGAAATAACAGCCATACAAATCAACCCATTTGTTAAATTCAAAGGCCTGGAAGTTTTTGGGATCTACGAAATAGCCAATGATGGAGATGACATTGGGAATGGAGGGTCTTTCACCCAACTGGCAGGCGAGGTTATCTATAGATTTGGAAGCAAAGAGCAGATTTATGTGGGTGGCAGGTACAATGTAGTGTCTGGAGAGATGGCTGATGGAGCACCAGAGCAAGAAATCAATCGGATTAACATTGGTGGCGGTTGGTTTATGACTAAAAACATTATGGCAAAAGTAGAATACGTAAGCCAAAAATATG
>CAMPJM010000375.1 GCA_946886805.1 uncultured Flammeovirgaceae bacterium
CCTGAATGCTATTAAGTTAAGCTTTTTAAATACCTCATCCTTTATCCTTCTCCTAAAGAGAGAAGGGTGAATTGTCTTAACTTAATAGCATTGACCTTCTCCTGAAGAGAGAGGGCTTAAATAGCCTAATTTTCAATAATTTTTATTCATGTTATTTAATCCACACAACAAGTTCCAATCTAATAATTTTTGGCACAAATACCCTTATAGATTGGCAACTTTCGCCTGTAAAAACCTCATACTTAAAGGTATATTTGTATAAATCAAAAGCAATAATATTTATGGCAAAATTTGGTAAAATACTCTGGCAGGACCTTACAGTAGAGAATGCAGAAGCAATAAAAAATTTCTATTGTGAGGTTGTAGGATGGAACTCCTCAGACGTAAATCAAGGCGATTACAATGATTTCAACATTCATCCGGATGCTACGTCCGATGAAGTGATTGCAGGGATTTGCAACAAAAGGGGAGATATTAAACATTTTCCATCGCAATGGCTGTTGTATGTCACTATTGAAGATCTGGATTCAAGTATCGAGAAATGTAAAAATTTGGGGGGAAAAATAATAGAAGGGCCAAAAACAATGGGAAAATCAAATTATGCCATCGTTCAGGATCCGGCTGGAGCATATTTTGTATTGTTTCAGGAATGATTGAATAGGCCAAAGGAAATTGATATTGACGTACCTCGATCATCTGCTAACTAACGTCCTTAAAAAATTTTTTTGGATCTAATAAATAAACTTGAGCCTATAATCCCTTGATACCCGTGTCAAAAAAACTGCATATCCGATGAAAAATGGGGCAATAATTGTATCTTTAAATAGCAAATCAATAAGATAACCAATAAATATGAATGTAGACACCATAAAAGTTGAACTAATTGATTGGATTGCAAGGCTCAATGATCCAAACTCCATCAACAAGATATTGGCATTGAAAAATCAATTAGGTGCAAGCAAGAGAGAATCAGACTCTAAAATTTTTGGTTCAGGTAAGCATCTGGTGGAATATATTGCAGATGATTTCAACGATCCTCTTGACATGTTTAAGGAATACCAAAAATGAACTACCTTATAGATACGCACATACTGCTTTGGTATTTGGTAGGCGATAAGAGAGCAGGCACTGATATACAGGCCAAAATAGAGAATGACGACAATAACACATTTTTAAGTAATGCCAGCATATGGGAAATTGCCATCAAAGTTGGTATCGGAAAATTAAAGCTAAATGGAAGTTTGGACGATCTGAAAAACTTTTTAAACGAAAAGGGTTTTAAGATTCTCGAATATGATTTTGAGGATCTGGAAATGCTTTTAAAATTACCATTCTATCATCAAGATCCTTTTGACAGATTAATTATTGCCCAGGCTAAAACGAAATCTTTGGAAATCATAACCAATGACAGTCAGATTAAAAAATATTTTGATTAAATAGCGCAGGCGGTAGTTGAAAGAGGTCTCTCACATTTAATTGCTAAAAAAGCTCAACATGAAAGATTTTGACTGGACTTCGTTTACAAAAAAAATCGCTATTAAAGCGAAACTCCCCGACATTTACAATGCCTGGACAAAGGCTGCCGAAATTGAAAAATGGTTTCTAAAGGATGCCGGTTTTTTTGACTCCGACAAGGTGCTGATAGGTAAAGGCAAACCCATTCAGAAGGATTTTTCTTACGACTGGCGCTGGCATTTATATGATGATGTAGCAAAAGGAACTATTCGTGAAGCCAACGGAAAAGACTTTATACAATTTACATTTGAAGGATCGCTGGTAGATATTAAACTTAGCGAGGAGCATGATTATGTAATTGTGCAACTTACGCAAAAGGAGATTCCTACAGATGATCATTCAAAGCAATATGTCCGCTTAGGCTGCTCGTCGGGCTGGGCCTTTTACCTCGTAAATCTTAAATCGGTGTACGAAGGAGGCTTGGACTTGAGAAACAAAGACCCCAGACTGAGCACTATGATTAATAATTGAACAATTTAGGATCAAGCAAATATCGCAGAGTCTTGCGTAAGCAGAGATTTTCTTTTCAAATCCACAAGTACCATTCGAGCAAATTATTAACCTGGCTCATTTCTTGGTGTTCTAGAATCAATTGTAACGACTCTGCTATAACGCAAAATAATATATCGTCATTCCCCCAAAGGGATGCCTTCGGCGCGGAATTTACGGAGTTTTTCACGGAGTAAATATCCGGAATCCCCTGATATGAATTCGGAATCGCTAAATTATTCCAGCACTTTGTAGCGGGGATTCTCCGGAGGGATGCCTTTGGCGCTGGTCTACTCCCGAAAGCTTTCGGGATTCGCCAAGAAGGACGGTTTTCTACTACCTGAGTAGTTACACATATATAGGATTAAGCATTATCTCTCGGGACAGAGAATTTCAGAGACCGGAAACTGATGGTTCGGCTGTTGTTTTGAGGGATCCCGGAACGTATGTTATGGATTGCTTTTCAGTCGTCGAGGCCAGAGTAAAATCGTAACAAGGTAGACTCTTTCAGCTTGATCCAAGACCCTTATTCTTCAATAATACAGTGGGAAGCGAATATATATAAGACCGGAAGGATACTTCGGTTATTATTTTTAGGGGATCCCCCGAAACAAGTTCGGGGCAGGCAGGAACAGGTCCGGGAATGTGTGTTATGGGTTGTTTTTCAGTCATCGAGGCCACAGTAAAATCATAACAAGGTAGACTATAAAAGTTTTTAGCGTTATCCAAGACACTTTTCTTCAATAATACAGCGCTCGGAGGGTATTAGCGGCCGAGAAACAATTTATCCCCGAATCTGCCAATCTTCCGAATTTTTAACCTTGACCTTGAACTTTAAACTTTAAACTTTAAACTTTGAACTTTGAACTTTGAACTTTTTCCTACAACAGATTTTTTATATCACGTATTTCTTCATCGCTAAAACTGATATTGTCCAAAGCCTTTAGGGAGTCTAAAAGTTGCGAGGTTTTACTGACACCCAACAGAACCGAAGTTACGCGTTCATCTTTTAAAAGCCAGGCAAGCGCCATTTGTGCAAGAGACTGGTTCCTTTGTTGTGCAATTTCATTCAATTTTCGAATTTTATCCAGGGTTTCGGGAGTAATACTGTCTTCCTGAAGAAAGCCGTGGGCTTTTGCTGCGCGTGAGTCGGAAGGAATGCCTTTTAGATATTTATCTGTTAACAAACCTTGGGCAAGGGGTGAGAACGGAATACAGCCAACACCTTCTTTTTCAAGCAGGTCCAGCAATCCTTCATCTTCCACCCATCTTTCGAACATCGAATATTTCGGCTGGTGAATAAGACACGGAGTGCCTAACTCTTTTAAAATTCTGATGGCCTCTTTTGCCTCAGCAGGCTTGTAATTTGAAATGCCGACATATAATGCTTTACCTTGCCTCACGATTAAATCCAGGGCTGACATGGTCTCATACAAAGGGGTTTCGGGATCGGGGCGGTGATGATAAAAAATATCCACATAGTCCAGTTTCATCCTTTGAAGGCTTTGATCAAGGCTGGAAACCAAATATTTCTTAGAACCAAAATCGCCATAAGGTCCCTCCCACATGGTATATCCAGCTTTGGTTGAGATAATCAATTCATCGCGATAAGCCTTAAAATCTTTTTTTAGGATCGATCCAAAATTTTCTTCAGCAGAACCTGGAGGAGGCCCATAATTATTTGCCAGATCGAAGTGCGTAATTCCTTGATCGAAAGCTGTTTGTAAAATTTGTCTACTGTTTTCATAGACATCTACGCCACCGAAGTTGTGCCATAAGCCTAGCGATAACGCCGGCAATTTCAAGCCGCTTTGGCCACATCGGCGAAAACTCATTTTTTCATAACGTTGGGCATTGGGTTGGTACTGCATAAACTTTATTTAAAGTAAGAGATCTCTGAAAATTAAATTAGCACATTTTTAACACGTAATTTTGAAACATAATAGGCTTCATCAGGACTGAAAATAAAAAAGGCATTTACTGGACACTGCCAGGGCAGCTAGCGCCAAACCTTAGATTGGTTGAACTCTATCACAGTAATATCATAACCTGATTTCCATAAAGCTATAAAATATTTTTACCTATTAAAAATTCCTTTATAGATGTGGTTTTCTCTATTGTCAAGGGTTTTTCAAGGAATGATATAATTTGTTTATAATCCATGGCCTTTTTCCTATCGTAACTGTCTACCGAAGATGTGGTCATAATAACAAAAAGCCTATCGAGAAAATGGGTATTTTGAATGGCATTTAAAAATTCCCAGCCATCCATTACAGGCATGTTGATATCGAGAAACAAAAGGTAGGTATCTGACTCATTAGCATCCTTTAAAAAATAATCGAAACATTGCTTCCCATTTAAGAAAGTTAAGGGATCAGCCGACAACTCACATTTCTGAATTATTTTCTTATGCAAAAAGATAACGATTGGGTCATCATCTATTATTAGTGTTTTTAAGCTCATGCTTTGAATTTATCTTTAGCTTTTCTGGTTTTAAACATTTTCCAATTAGAATTATTGGGTCCACAGAGTGAAGAACCATTTATACCATTATTAATCCGTATCAGCTGATTGCTTCTCCATTTAATTTCAGATGTTCAACAGCTTTCAATAAAGAAGAGTAACCATCAAGGAAACACAGTCGTTCTGCTTCACAACCCAGTATGTCCTATTTAATAGCCTGAATATAGTCCTTTTGTTTCTAAATCTTTTTAAATCTGACTTAAACAGCAACATTTATGGTTATTTATTCTGGATGTGAGGCGTAAGCACTCCATTTTTCCTACAAAAGTGCCTAATCTGTCCTATAATTCTTGAAACCCTAAAAACAACACACTGCTATAATTTGTTAAATTTTCAGTTGAATATTATATGAAGTTCGTTC
>CAMPJM010000376.1 GCA_946886805.1 uncultured Flammeovirgaceae bacterium
ATTAAAAGACATCTTTATTATCATAATTAAAGTATAACCTTTTAAGAGGCAAAGTTTAAAAATATGGAATTTATTGATTATTACAAGGTATTAGAAATTACCAAGGACGCGAGTCAGAGCGATATCAAAAAAGCTTATAGGAAACTTGCCAGAAAATACCACCCTGATGTGAATCCCAATGACCAAGGCGCAAAAATTAAATTCCAGCAAATAAATGAGGCAAATGAAGTTTTAAGCGACCCTGAGAAGCGGAAAAAGTACGACAAATACGGGAAAGACTGGCAACATGGCGAAGAATACGAAAAAGCCCGCCAACAAAATTACAATCAACAACGCCAGTATAGTGGACAATCGGGATTCGGTTCCACGGGAGGTTATTCAGAACATGACTTTTCGGATTTTTTTTCCTCGATGTTCGGGGGAGCAGAAAGTCGCGGGCAGGCAAAATTCAGAGGCCAGGATTTTAATGCTGAACTTAACCTCAATTTAAGCGATGTTTACACCACCCATAAGCAGACACTCACTGTAAACGGGAAGAATATTCGTATAACCATACCAGCAGGAATAGAGAACGGCCAAACAATCAAAATTCCCCGTCATGGCGGACCAGGTATGAACGGTGGACCCAACGGAGACCTTTACATTACTTTTAATATTTCCAACCACTCGAGCTTTAAACGCGAAGGGAATAATCTTTATACTACCATAGACTTGGACCTGTATAAAGCAATATTGGGTGGGGAAATTACGGCAGATACTTTTGACGGCAAGGTGAAGCTAAAAATTAAACCTGAGACACAAAACGGAACAAAAGTGAAGTTAAAAGGCAAGGGATTTCCCATATATAAGCAAGAAGGGCAATTTGGAGACCTTATTATAACTTTCAACATCAAGATCCCTGAAAACCTGTCTGACAAGGAAAAGGAATTATTTACTGAATTATCAAAATTAAGAAAAGATGGAAAATGAGCAATTAATATCGATTCAACAATTTTGCACCTATTATGAAATTGAGTTTTCTTTCATAGAATCACTATATGATCACGGATTAATAGAAATTATAACAGTGGAAGAAACCCGCTTCATTCATCCGGATAAAATGGGCAATCTCGAAAAAATGGTAAGGTTACACCATGATTTAAATCTAAACATTGAGGGGATTGATGTGGTCTCCAATCTTCTGCAAAAAATAAACGAAATGCAAAAGGAATTGACCATTCTCAAAAACAAGCTCAGGCTTTACGAAGATATATAGTTTTCCACCAAGGATGTCAAAAAGACGCGACAGGGTGGAGTACAATTACTTCCTCTGAAGTACGCTTTTCGGCACATTTTATGGGTTCTCAACCTTTGGTTCATTCCTTGGGGTCAGTGTGGAGCCCGGTGCGAATGAAATCGGGTTCCCCGAAATTCTTCGGGGAAAAGCAAAATCGAAAAACGAGGCCATTCGACCAGAAGGTCACGAACCTACATTGCAGCAGGGAGTGGCCAATCTCAGAACCATTTCCTAGTTACTCTCCCCACTCTTTTGGTAGAAGATAATTTTTTCTCTATTATTACCACGGGTACTACCTGATAATTCCACCTAAATATGAAAATTAAAAGGCAAGACATTCACCTGATCAGTCGGCACAGCAATATTTCGTCGGAAAACGTCCGAACGGCGTTGCAGAACAATGTTTATGCCGATGCGAAGGATTGGCGTCGGTTTATTCAACTATTGTTTGCCAATTTAGGTATTGGTTTTTCTGCAACCGGGGTGGTCTTTTTTTTCGCCTATAACTGGGCCGCCATTCATAAATTTGTAAAATTTGGAATGATTGAAGCTGCTATAATTATTATAGCCTTTATTATTCTTGCATCAAACATTAAGCTGCTATTTAAAAACATCCTGCTCACAGGATTAGCGGTTTTAGTTGGTGTAATGTTTGCTGTTTTTGGCCAGGTCTACCAAACAGGTGCCGATGCTTATGATTTCTTTTTAGGCTGGACTTTGTGCATAACTTTATGGGCACTTGTTGCCAATTTTGCGCCACTTTGGCTTCTATACCTTACCTTAGTTAATACTACTTTCATTTTGTATTCACATCAGGTAGCAAGTGGCTGGTCTGAAATTTTTGTTTTAAGTTGCTTGTTCTTTTTTAATGTGTTAGTGCTTGTCGCATTTATTTGGTCGTCCAATAAATACCCGCGCATACAGGCACCAAATTGGTTTATAAAACTACTTTCTATCGCCTCCATTTCATTTTCTACTCTCAGTATAACCATTGGCATTTTTGAGAACTTTCACCCGGTATGGTTATTGACTTTAACAGTTTCTTCAATAGTATACACTATAGGAGTTATATATGGCCTAAGGTGGAAGAGTGGCTTTTATATAGCAATAGTTTGTTTCAGTTGCATCATCATTTTTTCGGCCTTTTTGATCAATCTTACCGGAGATGATGAACCAGTAGGAATGTTTTTCCTCGTCAGTCTATTTATTATAGCAAGTGTTACATTGGTGATAAAAATATTATTAAGCCTTCAAAAGAAATGGTCGCATGAATCAGCCGCATAATATACAAGACGTAATAAGTCAGCTTCAAGCTTCTTTAGGTCAAAAGTTTGATTACGATGAAGGAGGGCTGACCAGGGATATGCAGGACAGGAATAATAATATTGCACCATTGTACATAAAAATTTTATCTATTCTGGGAGGATTTTTGGGGACTATTGCATTCCTCATTTTCCTGTTAATTGCCGGGTTGTATGAATCGGAACTAGGCATGGTCGCTGTCGGATTGATATCTATTGCTTTAGCTTTAATATTTAATCGAATATTTCATACACTATTATTAGACACGGCCAGCATATCCGCTTATATCGTTGGTTATGCACTGTTAGTGTTTGGGCTAAGCGAGTGGCAAATGAATGAAAATATGATTAGCATCCTGTGCATTTTCATTGCTTTTTGCGCTTTGCTACTTACCCGCAATTTTATTCTTGTTTTTATCTCCGTCACGATCTTTAGTGGTGGATTTTTGTCTTTAATCCTCATCAACGACGCTTATAATTTTGTTCATTTTTACATTAGCTTTTTGTCTCTTATACTTACGGGATTTTATTTGTATGAACATAAACTCGTTAGAGCCAATCCAAGAGTGTCAAGACTGTACAGCCCAATTCGTATGGGACTCCTTTTTTCTTTTCTTTTTGGTATAGCAATAGTGGGTGTTAGAGGCATAATCCCTCTCTCTTACAATCTTATCTGGCTTTCCTCTGTTTTTACTATCACAAGCATTTTGCTGGTTGCATGGAACGTCCTTGATATTTTTAATTATAATAATACTGGCAAAAGAGTTTTAGTATTAGCCGGATGCATTATCTTGTTGCTACCCACAGGTTTTTCTCCTGCAATTTCAGGTGCTATCTTGATTGTCCTGCTTAATTTCTTTGTTAATTATAAACCCGGGCTGGTAATAGGAATCATAGCTTTTTTATATTTCGTTGCCCAATTCTACTATGATCTTAATTATACGCTTTTTGTGAAGTCGATCATATTATTCGTTTCTGGTTTGTTTTTTCTAGTATTCTATTTCCTACTTCATAAATACTTTCTTGTCGATGAAAAAATATAAAGGAATAGTAATTTTTCTAAACCTTATATTATTGTTGATTATTTTCAATAATAATCTCTATGAAAAGGAGGAGATCTTATCTGAAGGGAAACTGGTGTTATTAAAATTGGCACCCGTAGACCCAAGATCTTTGATGCAGGGAGACTATATGCGGCTTAGATATGAAATTACCAATAATATCGATATTCAGAACATTCCTAAACGTGGTTTTTGTGTAGTAAAAACCAATGGGCAAAATATAGCGAACAAGGTAAGGTTTCAGGAGAAGGCTACTCCCCTACATGAAAATGAAATAATTATAAAATACAGAACTTCAGACTATGATCTGAACATAGGAGCTGAATCATATTTCTTCGAGGAAGGTCAGGCCGAAAAATATGAGGCTGCAGAATACGGCGGCCTGATGGTAGATGACGAAGGGAATAGTGTTTTAATCGGGTTGTATAATAAAGAGAGGGAGCTTATTAAATAGACGAGCTTCCCAATTGTTATTTGCTTTCTCACCGTTCTTATTTTTCTGTCCCAGTTATTTAATGTTAACTCCAACCTCCTTCATTATCGTCATTTTTTATGCAGCTCCCAGCTAATCCGTAGAATGAAGCGTAGCGGAGATCCGAGACCGGCAAAAAGGAATCCCCTCAAAGGAGCACGGAAACGCTGATTGCCATTACCTTTAGTCGCATAATTAAATTTCTTTGGTCCTCAACATTTCTCTGTCCCTCGGGCCGGGTGGCCTCGTTTATGAATTTTACTTTACCCCGAAGAATTTCGGGGAACCCGATTTGATCCGCACAAAAAAACCCCGCTGACCCAAAGATAAAATCAAAGCATTCAAATTCACAAACTGGGTCGAAAGCAAACTTTTGTGGAAGGGCTAATCAGACTGCCTTTGGGGACACCTGTTTTGTTTTTAAAACAGATCTTCAGTCTACCTCAAGTTTTCCCAATTAGCAGACTACAAAGGAGATCGATTTTGTAAATCGATTAGATTTTGTAAAAATTCTGCATGCATAATTACTTTTATGGAAAGGTTCGACTTATCCTCTTGGTGTTTGAATCCCTCTGGATAGAGAATCTTCTTTTTCTATTTTAAAAGGAAAACTTCCTGAACGCAGTAACTTAGCTAAAGATTTGAAAGCGAGCGTGACGCACTCCACCGGTATTGTACGAACTTTTTGAAAGAAAGAAGATTTTCATCTGTTTTTTTAAACATACATGCAACCTTTCAGTCCAATTGGTAATCTAATAAGAAACTAAAAACCA
>CAMPJM010000377.1 GCA_946886805.1 uncultured Flammeovirgaceae bacterium
CCACTGGTAAATGCCTCGGTGTCTATTTTCACAATCTCGACCAGAAACTCAGGAGTAAGACTCGATTTGATGGCCCCAACCTTTTGCTCAAGCTTGAGATAAGCATATTTGATATTAACCCCTTCCTGAAAAGATATAAAAATCATTCCTTGTCGGCCGTCTGCATTTGACGTAATTTCCGCCACGCCTTCCAGGGTACTTATCGCGCTTTCAAGCGGCACAATGGCCTGACGTTCCATGTATTTAGGATCAACTTCAGACACTGATCTTACCTGTACGATGAGAACCGGCAATTCTACATTCGGAAAAAGCTCTACCGGAAGCTTGTTGTAGGAGATATAGCCCATGACCGTAAACCCGATAAAGAGCATCGATATTAAAACTTTTCTCCTGATGATGGTATGTAGTATGCTGTTCTTAGCCATTTGAAGCTTCCATTTTTACAGCCTTAAATCCTCTGATCCAACTGACGATATTTTCAATGCTTTCATAATAGCAGGGGATGATCACCAGCGTTAGAAGCGTAGAGGTCACCAAACCGCCTATTACTGCTATTGCCATAGGAGCCCTTAAAGCAGCACTCTCACCAAATCCGAATGTCAATGGAAGCAGGGCTAAAATCGTGGTAAGGCTTGTCATCACAATTGGCCTGAACCTTCGCTGTGCTGCATCAAGGATGGCCTCTCTTACTGCCATGCCTTTAAGCTTGTTTCTATTGATGCTGTCAACCAATATTATAGAGTTATTCACAGCTATACCTGCCAGCATGATCATGCCTATAAAAGCCATCATGTTCAAGGGCATTCCCAGGATAAAGAAGGAAAGAATTGCTCCAACACCAGCCAGCGGAACTGTAAGCAAAATCGTAAATGGATGTATGAGCGATTCAAACTGTGAGGCCAGCACCATATATACCAGCAGAATGGACAGGATAAGTGAGAATGTTAGGTTCCGGATTGACTCCCTGCGCTGTATTTCCTGACCGGCGACCTTAATTTTATATTGTGGTGGCACTGATAATTGCGAAAAAGAATTTTCTATAGAGGCAACTACTTTATCGTACGCTTCCTCCTGGTTCACCCTGGCTCCGATTGAGACCATTCGAGCCTGATTTTTTCTGTAAATAGCGTTACTGGCATATGCCACGCTTATATTGGCAATCTCGCTTAAAGGGAACTCACGCTGAGCATTCTTGATCCGCATGTTCTCAAGACCTGATAAAGAGATTTTCGGAACTTTAATTTTAATATTCTGCATCTCACCGCCTCTTTCGATAGTGCCTGCAGCCTTCCCTTCTAGTTGATCCTTAATCTGGATAATGACATTCTCTATGGATAAGTTAAGTAATCCGGCTCTGTACTTATCCACATCCACCTGGATCTGTGGTACACCTTCTTCGAGATTGGATGCTGGTTCATATACATTTTTGTTTAGATCCATGACCAGCATCACAGAATCGGAGAGACGAGCAAGTTTATCATAATCACTACCACTAATTTCAACTACCAGCGGCATCTGTTCTTCACCGAGCACAGCGGTGAGCGCACTTTCATCATTAGAGAAGGTCGCTTCTATGCCAGGTATTTTTTCAAAATATGTGGATAGTTTTGAGGTGACAGTGGCTATCTCCAGTTCAATATCCTCTCTAAATATGAGCTTAAGATTGGCTTTATTTTCATCGTAGACATTTTCGTTTTTGATGCCCGACTGACTTTGTTTTGATCCGACATGGGAATAGACCTTATCCAACTGCCCATCAAATAGCTGTAAGAGCTGCCCTTCAATTTGCCCGACCGTAGCTGATGTCCTGGACAAAGGAGTGCCATTTGTCAAAACAAGATCAACAGAAATAGCTCTCGTGCCAGATTGCGGCATATATTCGCTCCCAATAAGGGGAACAAGTAAATAGGCACCGAGAACCAGCACAAAGGATGCTATAATAAATGCGATTCGAAAATTTAAGACCTTATTTAAAAACGATCTGTAGGCCTTCAACTTAAGTGGCTTTTCTTCATGCTTTGTTTTATCTTTTCGAAAAATTTGAGTGAATAACATGGGAATGAACAAAATTGCTACGACTAATGATGCGATTAAGGAAAACGCAACTGTCCATGCCTGATCCTTGAAAAGTTCTCCAGACGGTCCCTGTAGATAAACAATAGGCAGAAAAACAACGATGGTCGTAAGGGTAGAGGCTGTAATGGCGCCACTTACATCACTTGTTCCTTTGATAGCAGCTTCAATGACACCTAAGCCCTCCTCACGTTTTCGAAATATACTTTCTACAACAACAATGGCGTTATCCACCAACATCCCCGCACCTAAGGCCAGACCTCCGAGTGTCATCACATTTAAGGTGAGGCCGTTGAAATACATGAGGTTAAAGGTGGCAATAACGGAAATCGGTATGGCAATGCTGATAATAAGCGTAGAGCCGATCCTGCGGAGGAAAAGAAACAATACGATCATTGCGAAAAAGGCCCCGTAAAGTCCGGATTCCTTCACCTCGTCAATGGCATCCTGAATAAACCTTCCCTGGTTTTGAATAATGACAAATTCATAACCCGGCACAGACTTTTTTAAGTCGCCAAGTACTTCGGTAAGCTCGTTTACTGCATTTACCGTATTATAGTTCGTCTCTTTGTAGATCGACATTCCCAGACTTCTTTGCTGGTTGACCCGCACAATACTGCTTGCTTCCTTGTTCAATATTTTAATGGTCGCCACATTTCGTAACAATACCGGTACCTGGTCCGTGGTTGTGGTCTTGTTATTTGCATTTTGTACACCTTCCGGAGCAATGGCTGTGGTTTCAGTGGTTGCTGCTGCGCTTTTCGTTGTATACCCCACCACCAGTTCTTCCAGATCTTCTGGCTTTTCGACAATACCGAGACCTTTGATGACATACTTACGCCCTAACTCTTCAATGAATCCGCCAGAAACACTTCTGTTATAATTCTGAATTTTGGTTACCAGGTCATTCACCGTAAGCCCATAAGAATCCAACAAATCGGGATCCGTCTCTACTACCACCTCCTTTTCCTGTTCACCTGATAGCCGTACTTCTGCTATCCCCGGCAATTTTATAAATTCATTCCTGAAGTTATTTTCTGCTACTTTTCGGAGCGCCTCAGTATCGTTAGAATTGGGATTATATATGCCCAATACCATAATGGGAGTGGCATTGGGATCAAATTGAGAAATGACAAATTCATCAATCTCATCATTTAACGAAAAGGAGGAGAGTGATTTCTGAAGGTCAAGAAATGCCTCATCCATGTCTTTGCCCCAGTCGTACTGCACCGTAACACGCCCATAACCTGTTTGGCTGATCGAGCTTACTTCCACCGCTCCATTCTGCCTGATGGCAATGGACTCTATGGATTCTATAAATTGCTTTTCAACTTCTGATGGAGGTTTGATTCCCACTTTTAGCTCTACGAACAGCGTCGGGTTCTTCAGCTCAGGAAATAACGCTATTCCCAACTTTCCAAATGAGATAGAACCGAGCAGGATGACAGCCAAGACAAGCATCAGGATCGAAATGGGGTAAGAAACGGCCAGCGAAACTATCTTTTTCATGTGTGTATTTTATCGGTCATAATTTTTTTCATCATCGGTAGCGTTAATTTTGGGCTAGCCAAACACACAAATGTTGGTGACGAGTATTTTTTTTAACTGCTTGTGATCATGAGCAGCGGCATCCGTATTAAATTACATTAATTCTCGAATCTTCATTGGTCACTCTTCTCAACATCCTCACCACTGTTCCGAATTCCCCTTTAGATACTATGGTTGAAACTTAGTTTAAATGGTTGTTTTAATCTCTTTTTCACCCCCAACCCCTGAAGGTGGCTACCACTTACTGCAACGTTGCGATCTATTTTATGACTTTGACGTTCAAATAACCTTATCTCTGCAATCCCCATTTTGCCGATTTCAACTACCTTTTACCACTGCTCCAAAGTCCCCTTTAGGGGATTTAGGGGTTTATTAGTTTCTAAAATTCCTTTTCACCCCCAACCCCCTAAAGGGGGCTACCGCTTACCGAAGCATTTGCTTAATTCTAAAATTTTCCGTTTCAAATACCTTAGTTCAAAATCTTCATTTTGAAAACTTTCAACTAGATGTCACCTCTGCTCCAAAGTCCCCTTTAGGGGATTTAGGGGTTTTATTGAATAATACTGACTTTTGATTTATTCCGTAGCGTTTCAAATCCGGAAATAACCAGCCTGTCATTGACCTTCAGACCACTCACAACTTCTATCACATCCATATTTTCAAGTCCGGTGGTGATCTTTTTCTCAGTGGCAATACCATTTTCTACCGTAAATACTACTTTACCATCCTGACGTGAAATGATAGTTTCTTTTGGAATTACCAGCGTACTGTCTCTTTGCTCGGCAAGGATGGATGCTTTGATAAACATTCCCGGACGTAGCAAACGCTTGTTATTATCGATTTGAAGTACACTTTGAAATGTCCTGGTTTCAGCATTGATGATCGGAGAAATCTGGCTTATTTTCCCATAGATGGTATCCGTGGCGATATTGTAGTTTGTAATTTGCACCCTCTGATCCATGGTTATTTCTGGCAGATGCTTTTCAGAAAGTTTTACATCCATCAGTAGATTATCGTAGTCCATTATCTTAAACAGCTCCTTACCCTGCTCAATCCTTACACCATCCGTATGGTAGGGAAGCTCGACAATAACGCCATCAAAGGGAGCTTTTATGGCCATTTTTGCCATCTGTATTTCGGCGTTTTCATAAGCGTACTTTGCGTTCACACGTTGGATGGAAGCATTCTTTAAATCGGTTTGTGTCACACCTCCTTTGTCATGCAATGACGCTTGTTTGGTAAGGTTACTTTCTGCCAG
>CAMPJM010000378.1 GCA_946886805.1 uncultured Flammeovirgaceae bacterium
GGGATGTTCGAATCAATTATAACAACAGGAATGTTTTTTTGCTCACATAATTCTGCAAGCCATTTTGCTTTGTGGTATATTATAGGAGCGAGAAGAATCCCATCAGGATTTGCATCCAATGCTTGTTTTGCTTTGCTTTCAAAAGAAGCAGGATCCGATTCGTTGAAATACTCTATTTTGTTGTTAAAGCCAAAAACCGACAATTCCTGTTGCGCCTGTTGAATCCCTTTGTCCTGGCTTGCCCAATAATCGCCCGTGTTAAAAGTGGGGAGTATGGAAACTATAGTATATTGTTTATTAAGCACAAGGTTACGGGCAAACATATTTGGCTCGTAATTCCCCTCTTTAATTATCTTCAGTACCTTGTTTCGGGTAATTTCGGAAACCTCGCCACGGTTATGCAGCACCCTGTCAACCGTTCCCGGTGAAACTTTCGCCTTTTCTGCAATTTCCTTTATGGTAATCTTCTTGGTCAAAACTATAAGTGTTCAAGTGAAAGTTTAAATATAGTTAAAAAATGTAATCGTTTGAAAGTAAATCGTGTTCGTACACGGGATTTTTATTTTATTTTGTTTTTTTCTTTTTCCTTTAATATTTATTATATAAATTTGAAATCCGTGTTCGTACACGGTGAATTTATTCTAAAAACAAATTTTTATGTTCAAATCAGGAGAGTTTAAAAATAAAGTTGCTGTTGTTACAGGTGGAGGCGGCGTTTTATGTCAGTCCTTTGCTAAAGCACTAGCTTCTCAGGGTGCGAGGGTTGCTATTTTGGATCTTAATATTGAATCTGCACAACGGGTTGCCGAAGAAATTAACCAGCAAGGTGGAGAAGCTATCGGAGTGGAAGCAAACGTTTTAAAACCCGAAAGCCTAGCAACAGCCCATCAGAAAGTTAGAGAGGCTTTAGGACCTTGCGACATCTTAATTAATGGTGCTGGCGGAAACCACCCTAAAGGGACCACCACTAAAGAATTTTTACTAAAAGAGGACTTGGGAAAAGAAGGGCTTACGTCGTTTTTTGACCTTGACCCAGAAGGGATACAATTTGTTTTTAACTTGAATTTTTTAGGCACTTTTCTTCCAACTCGTGAATTTTCAAAAGATATGGTAGATAAAGGGGAGGGTGTGGTTTTAAACATTTCTTCGATGAATGCATTTACCCCTCTTACTAAAATCCCAGCCTACAGTGGCGCTAAAGCGGCCGTAAGTAATTTTACGCAATGGTTGGCAGTGCATTTTTCAAGAGTTGGTATTCGTGTAAACGCCATGGCGCCAGGGTTCTTTTTAACAGAGCAGAACAGAAGATTGTTAACAAAAGAAGATGGCTCTCTTACGGATAGAGGCAATACGATTATTCAGCATACGCCGATGCAGCGGTTTGGAAAACCCGAAGATCTTGATGGAACATTGTTGTGGTTGTGTGGTAGTGGTAGCGCGTTTGTTACGGGTGTGGTAGTTCCAATTGACGGAGGATTTAGTGCATTTAGTGGCGTCTAGATTTAGAAGGTGAAATTAAAAAAGGTAATAAGAGGTTAAAGCATATCGCTTTTCCATAGCTATATAAAAGATGAAAGAATTAACGAAGTATTCCCTGGGAATGGGAGATCGCTTTGCGAAGCAAGGCCAAGCACAATTACAAGCTATAATTAAAGCAAAAGAAGAACTGGGCCTATCAATTACGCCTGTATGGAACAAGTCAAACAGGGAGCATAAAACCGTTAAATCCCAGCCACAAAGCGTAAGGGAAGAAGCTGATAATGCTGTAAAGAAGTTGAATTGGCAAAATGCCTATTTTGTTGATGCTGATCATATCACCATTAATACTGTAGAAGATTTCATAGATTCCTCAGATTTTTTTACCATCGATGTTGCCGATTATATAGGAAAAGCTTCCTCAGCAGAAAAGGTTGAAGCATTTCTTCAATATTGCAGAAATTTCATTGGTAAAATTGTGATTCCTGGATTTAGGGAAAGCTTTGAAATAGATAAAGAACAACTTACCACAATTGCTAATAAATTTTTACTTGCGGCGGAAGAGGCGGGGAAGGTATATCAACTTATTGCCAATGCTAAAGGAGAAGGCAATTTCATCGCAGAGGTTTCAATGGACGAGGTCGACCAACCGCAATCACCTGTTGAGCTGTTTTTTATTCTAGCGGCATTAAAACATTCAGGAGTAAATCCTCATACTATTGCCCCCAAATTTACAGGTAGGTTCAATAAAGGGGTGGATTATGTGGGCGATCTGGCGCAATTCGAAAGAGAATTCGAGGAAGATATTTTGGTTATAAAGTACGCCATTACCTCATTTTCATTGCGTGATTCTTTAAAGCTGAGTGTCCATTCCGGGAGCGATAAATTTTCCATTTACCCTATTATAAATAATGCCATTAAAAAGCATAACGTAGGTTTGCATTTAAAAACCGCTGGAACCACCTGGTTAGAGGAATTAATTGGTTTAGCTATGGCAGAAAAAGACGGGCTGGAACTTTCAAAAGAAATTTATTTCGAAGCATTAAACCGTTATGACGAATTAACCTCCCCTTATGCCACAGTTTTGGATGTAGATAAAAATAAATTGCCAAAGGTTGAAGATGTTAAGAACTGGACTGGTAACAATTTTGCAAATGCACTAAGACATGATCAGTCGGTCGAGGCCTACAATCCTGATTTTAGGCAATTATTGCACTGTTCTTATAAAATTGCTGCAGAAAAAGGGGACAAATATCTGGATACGCTTGAAAAATACAGCGATCTTGCGGGCAGAAATGTAATGGAAAACTTGTATAAACGACACATTAAAAGATTATTCATATGAGTATGGAACAAACATGGAGGTGGTATGGTCCCAATGACCCTGTAAGTTTGATGGATGTTAAACAGGCTGGCGCAACAGGTGTTGTGACTGCTTTGCATCATATTCCTAATGGTACAGTGTGGGAGGTGGAAGAAATCATGAAACGGAAGCGGGAAGTGGAAAATGCTGGCTTGACTTGGTCGGTAGTGGAAAGTATTCCTGTACATGAAAATATAAAAACAAGGTCAGGTAAATATGAGCAGTACATAGAAAACTACAAACAGAGCATTTCCAATCTGGGAAAGTGTGGTATTGATACTGTTTGCTACAATTTTATGCCCGTCCTGGATTGGACTAGAACCGATCTGAAATATGAAATGCCTGACGGTTCAAAGGCGCTACGTTTTGACGCTACAGCCTTTGCTGCATTTGAATTATACTTATTAAAGCGACCTGGTGCCGAAACTAATTATACCGATACTCAAAAAACAAAAGCGAAGGCTTATCTTGAATCCCTTCCTCAGGAGGAAATAGATATATTGGTAGGCAATATTATAGCGGGCCTTCCCGGAGCAGAAGAAGGGTATACTTTAGACCAGTTTCAAAACGTTTTACATACCTACGACGCAATAGGTCCTAAGGAGTTGAAGCGAAATCTTTTTTCTTTTCTTGGTGAAATTATACCCGCAGCCGAAAGAGCCGGAGTCATCATGGCTATTCATCCCGATGATCCTCCTTATCCAATCTTAGGTCTGCCAAGAGTAGTTTCCACCGAACAAGATATCAAAGAATTGCTCGCGGTAAAGGATAGCCCAAACAACGGATTGTGCTTTTGTACCGGTTCTTTTGGTGTAAGAGCGGATAATGATCTAGCAGGAATGGTGAAGCGGTATGGTCATAAAATAAATTTCATTCACCTTAGAAGTACGCGACGAGATGAGGAAGGTAATTTCTATGAAGCAGATCATTTAGATGGGGATGTAGATATGTATGCTGTTGTTAAGGCCATTATAGAAGAGCAGCAAAAAAGGATTCAAGCAGGGAGAAAAGATTACAGATTGCCGATGCGCCCTGATCACGGTCACCAAATGCTTGATGATCTTAAAAAGAAAACTAATCCCGGATATTCGGCAATAGGAAGGCTGAGAGGACTGGCAGAGCTTCGGGGACTGGAGTTGGGAATAAATAGGGCGTTGAATATTAACAAATAAGCATTCTGAGTTCTGAGTTAAAAATATTAATTATTCTGAGTTAATTATTAAAATTATTCTGAGTTCACTAGCATATATTCAGGCCTAAGTTGACCTAGAACTCAGAATAGTTAACCCAGAATAAATTAAACCCAGAATAATAATGGCAAAGATTGAGCGATTTGAAGAACTAGAAATTTGGCAAAGAGCTAGGAAATTGGCAGATGATATTTTTGTAAAGTTTATCTCGAAAGCTGATAATAGGGATTTTGCTTTAAAAGATCAAATTAATCGTTCATCAGGTTCTGTAATGGATAATATTGCAGAAGGATTTAATAGAGGAGGAAATAAGGAATTCCTTCAGTTTTATATATTTCTAAAGCTTCTTTAGCCGAGGTGTCGAGTCAATTATACAGAATCAGTGATCGCAATTATATTGCAAAAGATGAGGTAATGAAATTACAACAAGATTCAGAGAACTTAATAAATCTAATAGGAAAATTTACATCTTATTTAAACAAAAGCAATTATCAGGGTGAAAAGTATTTCAATCGGTCTAACAAGAAATCTCAGAACCCAGAATAGAATAACTCAGAATAGTTAACTCAGAATAGAAAACAATGAAAGTATTTTTAGATAAAAATTTTTTATTGCAAACTAAGGTAGCAGAAGAGCTTTATCATAATTATGCAGCTAAAATGCCCATAATAGATTATCATTGCCACCTGCCGCCAAATGAAATCGCCGAAGATAAAAAGTTTTCCTCAATCACGGAGGTTTGGCTAAATGGCGACCACTATAAATGGCGGGCCATGCGGACAAATGGCGTGGATGAGAAATATTGCACCGGAAATGCTGACGATTTTGAGAAATTCGAAAAGTGGGC
>CAMPJM010000379.1 GCA_946886805.1 uncultured Flammeovirgaceae bacterium
CAGATTTTAATGAAAAAGCTACCCAAAAGGGTAGCTTTTTCATTTCATAAGATTGAAAATTAAGAGTTTGAAAATGCTAAATACTGCTAAAGTCAGGCGTTTGAAAAGATCTTTTTTTATATGTAGCGGTCATGCGCCAGATGAATGACACATTAGGTAATTGAGCTTTGAAATGTCGGCATTAGCAGACATTGAGAGATACGACTAAAGCAATTTCATATTCCCTTAACTCCTTGCTCATGGCTGCTTTTTTCAATCGACAGTTCTATTGACTTTAGGATTCATCACTCAACTCCTTGATCTTCTACTAGTGCCACCATGGGTGAGTAGTACCCCGACCTTCTACTTGAGCGACTGACAATTGAGACATTCAGCTGAAATATTACCTACGTGAAGGATTTTAAATAAGTAGCGACAAAAAATAAATTTTAATATAGTTCTTGTATACATGAATCTAAAATTTGTTATGCAAATAAAACTTACCTTCTGCTTGTGGTTGGCCATCTGTTCTTGTTCCTATGCGCAGATAAAATTTGAACCTGGTTATTTTATTGACAACGAGGGAGTAAAAATAGAATGTTTGATAAAGAACCACGGCTGGAAGAACAATCCCGAGGAAATAGAATATAAATTAAATGCTTCTCAGCCATCAATCAATGCTCCTATTTCATCAATTAGCGCATTTGAAATTATAAATGCTGCGAAATATGTCCGGGCGAAAGTTCAACTGGATCGCTCCAGCAATCAGATTTCAAAGCTGAGCACTTTTAAACAACCTCAGTTTTCGGATGAAATTCTTTTCCTCAAAGTACTTATAGAAGGAACAGCTTCTTTATATTTTTATGAAGATAGAAATCTTACACGCTTTTTCTATCAGACCGAAGAGACTCCTATTCAACAACTTGTATACAAAAAATATAGTGTCAGCCCCTCGTCAATAGGAATTAATGCTACGTTCCGGTCCCAGCTTCGGACCAGCGTTAATTGTGAGGATACCGACTTTAAGGCTATTGAAAATTTAGAGTATGATGCCCGTTCACTAATTAGGCATTTTATCGATTACAATGAATGTAAGAATGAGCCTTTTAAAAACTACAACGCCAGGAAAGAAGGTAATTCTATTTTTAATGTAAGAGTTAAAACTGGAATAGATTATGCGACATTAAAGTTAGAAAATCCAAATTTCGATACAAATGATACTTTTGAGCCAGTAATTAGTCCTCGGATAGGATTGGAAGCAGAATTTATCTTCCCCTTCAATAGAAATAAATGGGCTGTAGTTATAGAGCCTACCTACCAGCACTACCAAACCGACGATACTATTTCTTATACCTACGGCGTGCCCTCTAGAAGATCTGTGACAGTAGACTATGCGTCAATAGAATTGCCGGTCGGGATCCGGCACTACTTCTTTTTATCAGACGAGTCAAAAATATTTGTAAATGCTTTTATTCTGCTGGATTTAGAGCTTGACTCCTCCATAGAAATATCAGGTAGGGATCCTAAGGTGACATCTTCCAACAATAGCTTTAGTTTTGGCGCCGGCTACAAATACAAAAGAGTGGGTGTGGAATTTCGATATTCAACGCACCGGGATTTATTCTCCTCCTATAAAAAATGGGGTGCATATTACAACAAACTGTCATTGGTATTGGGCTTTAGGTTGTTTTAATAACTACTGCCATTGCCTTCTGTCATGTAGAATCCTAATGAGATAAGTAATATGACTAATTTTACAAGTTAATTTAGGTTAACTAAAGATGAAGACTTTGTCGTCAAATGGTAAATATCGGATCGGAGGCGAATAAATAAATTTCTTAGCTGAATGATTTCCATAGTTTGCAATTACATGTTTTTTATAGAAGTAGTGCAAATCTTTTGTTCGGGTTAAAAGAGAAAGGTTTAAAAAATACAAAGACATGTTAAATTGAGTTGGATTAGAAGCACAAAAGCTATATCCCGCCCGGAAAGATAGTAGATGTTCGTCACTCGTAAAAACCGAGCTACTGCAAGGATAGTATCTTGATATTAGCGCTATAAAAAGTTACCTTTAGAACTTAAATAAAATCAATCTGTTCATTGCCTTGAAAACCTCATTCTTTTGTCTATGAAAATTTTCCCCTTGGCATTTTTTGGATTGTTTCTACTCCTGAACTCTGGCTGCTCCAAAGAAAATAATCCCAAAGAAATGTCTTCTATTTTAGAAGAGACCGCCGATTCCTACCATTTTGTGCGTGAAAACAAGTATTTTAGTTCAAATACTATCCGCTACTATGACAGCCTTCTTGTAAAAAGCAACGGCTATACCGAAAATTCTTTAAAATATAAAAAAGCTACCGCCTTGTTGTATAGCGGTAGAACTACTGAAGCGATTGCTATATTCCAAGAGCTTTATGACATTAAAAAGAAAGCTTACGCAGTAGTAGGACTTAATAATATTGAGGAAGCATCTATTGAAAAAATGCTCGCCCTATCCTACCTCCGGCTCGGAGAACAAGAAAATTGCCTTCTGAATCACTCTTCCGCTTCTTGTATTGTCCCCATCAGGGAGGAGGGCTATCATCAACTTCAACAAGGATCTTCAGAAGCTATCAAGATTTATGAAGAAATTCTAGCGCTGGATTCCCGAGATTTGGAAAGTCAATGGCTCCTCAATATTGCATATATGACACTGGGAGATTATCCGACTAAAGTTCCTGAAAAATATCTTATACCAGATTCTGCATTTAAATCAGATTTTGACTTAAAGAGATTTACCGATGTTGCCCCGCAACTCGGAATAGATGTGAACCAGCTCTGCGGTGGTAGTATTGTAGACGATTTTAATAATGATGGATATCTCGATATAGTGGTATCCAGCTGGTTTATAACACATCCCCTAAAGATTTTTATCAATGATCAACAAGGAGGATTTAAGGATGAATCTGTTAAATCAGGCTTGGCACAAATTGGCGGGGGCCTTAATATGGTTCAAGCCGATTATGACAATGATGGGCATCTGGATATTTTGCTTTTACGTGGGGCGTGGATGAATAAGCTCGGGTTATACCCAAACTCCCTGCTGAAAAATATGGGAAATGGAACGTTCAAAGATGTAACCATAGAAGCGGGCATTCTATCTTTCCATCCAACTCACTCAGCTACCTTTAGCGATTTTAATAACGATGGTTGGCTCGACATATTTATCGGAAATGAAAGTTCGTCAGAAGACAATATCCACCCCTGTCAGCTTTATATCAATCAGCAAGATGGGGCTTTTATAGAAGTGTCAGAGCTAGCGGGAGTACAGATAAGTTCCGAAGAGAGCTTTCACTACGTAAAGGGGGTAATATCAGGAGATTATAACAATGATGGGCTTCAAGATATCTATTTATCAACAGTTAATAACCAAACGCCCAATATTCTGCTGAAAAACACAGGAACTGACAAAAACAACATTCCTCGGTTTAAAGATGTGACAAAGGAAGCTGGTCTTGCTGAAATCTTTTCTAGTTTTCCTGCCTGGTTTTGGGATTTCAATAATGATGGACTCTTAGACCTTTACGTTCCCGGCTATGGCAAAGGCTATGCTGGTGGCTTGGGCTCTGTTTCAAAAGATGTAGCAGCAGAATATCTGGGCTTGCCACATGCTGCAGAAGTAGGCCGTCTGTACCAAAACATTGGGGGCGGGAAATTTAAAAATGTTGCAAAAGAAATGGGATTAGATAAAATATCCTACGCTATGGGAGCCAATTTTGGTGATTTGGACAATGATGGATATCTTGATTTTTACTTAAGTACAGGAGAGCCGGGGTTCGCTTCCATTATTCCCAATAGAATGTTTCGAAATGTAGAAGGAAAGTATTTTCAGGATGTAACAACAGCGGGAGGGTTCGGACACCTTCAAAAAGGACATGGTGTATCATTTGCTGACCTCGATAATGATGGGGATCAGGATGTATATGTGGTTTTAGGAGGTGCTTTTGAAGGGGACAATTTTCAAAATGCCTTATTTTTAAACCCTTATAACAATTCAAAAAATTGGATCAGCCTTAAACTGCAGGGGACAACTGCCAATAAATCAGCCATTGGAAGCAAGGTGAAAATAAAATTCACCAATTCTGAAACGGACTCTTTAATATACAGGGAGGTCAATTCAGGAGGAAGTTTTGGCAGCAATCCTTTAGCCTTGCATATTGGCTTGGGTGAAAAGGGAGTTATAGACGAAATTGAAATAATATGGCCCGGGAGTAACTTTAAACAAAGTTTTAAAAATGTAAAGGCCAATCAGTTTATAAAAATTACAGAGGGTAGAAATAACTTTGAGGTACTTCACCTTAACAAAATCGACTTAAACAAATCTAAGGAGCACAAGGAGCATAGTATGACTATGAACCATTAAATTGAGAGAAAAACATAGTAGAGTAAAGTAATCTATCTCCCCTCTTTTTTACTCACGATCAATTCGCCCTCTAAACCAACCTCTCTTTTATTGCCCATGAAATCAACTATGCTAATTGATTTTACATTTCCACTGATCCTTAAATTCCGTGCCGACTGCGACAAATAGGCCGATCCGTAGTGAAACTCCTGCTTAATCTTTTCACCATTCTCCGTCTCTATTTCTGCATAAGCATCCGTCGGGTTCACCTTAATTACAATTTCCTTTCCGTTTTCTGTGGAAGGTTTCTGTATCGTAAATGCTTTTAAACTGTCTCTGTTCTGAGTAACCAACAGAACCTGCTCACCCATAACATCCAGGCTTGCAATGCCCTTTGCATCCCCATCAACAAAGAAGCCACTTTGAAGACCTCGCAAATCAAATTCACCCTTTCCATTACCTTTTAAGTAGAGGCCGGTCAAAGCGTCATATCTACCTGTAGTTACTTCGGTA
>CAMPJM010000380.1 GCA_946886805.1 uncultured Flammeovirgaceae bacterium
AATTATAACAAGATAATTTGATCACTTTTAAAAAGTTTAAAAAGTACGTTTCCAAAGCTCCTTTATGGAAACTATTAATATCGGCATTAGCAATTATTTTTTCAGCTTTGATTCTTGGGATAGTAGCCTTCTTTTTCATTGTGAAATGGGGTTTTTTTGGTGCTCTCCCAAATCATCAAACCATTAAAGAATTTCAAAACAATACTGCATCAGAAATCTACAGTGAAGATCAGGTTTTACTAGGGAAATATTATTATCAGGATAGAACCAACGTCTCGTTTGAAGATATATCGCCGAATGTAATCAATGCATTGATAGCTACAGAGGATGCCAGGTTTTACGAGCATGACGGTGTAGATAAAAGGAGTTTACTACGGGTGATTTTTAAAACCTTGTTGCTTCTCGATGAAAGTTCGGGAGGAGGCAGTACCATTACCCAGCAGTTAGCAAAAAACATCTTCAACAGAGCTGATTATGGCATACTTACTATTCCTGTCGTAAAAGTAAAAGAAATTATCACAGCAAGAAGAATAGAAGACGTATATTCCAAAGAAGAGATCCTGACCCTGTACCTTAACACGGTTCCTTTTGGAGAAAATGCTTTTGGTATAGAAACAGCGGCCGAGCGCTTTTTTAGCACAACACCGGATCAATTAACCATTCCACAAGCCGCATTACTAGTCGGGATGCTGAAAGCCAATACGACTTACAATCCTCGTAGAAATCCTAAAAATGCTCTTGACAGAAGGAATGTCGTTATGAGCCAAATGGTGAAATACCAGTACCTTCAAAGAGAGGTGTATGATTCACTTCGCAACTTACCTATCGACCTGGAATTTAAATTTCAATCCCATAATGAGGGGTTGGCAACCTACTTCCGGGCACACTTGAGACAGGAATTGCTTGAGTGGGCGGCTTCAAAAACAAAACCTGACGGGAGCAACTACAACTTGTATACCGATGGTTTAAAAATTTATACCACCATTAATGCCACCATGCAGCAGTATGCTGAAGAAGCAATGAAGGAACACATGGCAACTTTACAAGATCAGTTTAATGCACATTGGAAAGGAAGGCGTCCATGGTATAGGGAAAGTGATGTCCTGATTTCTGCTATCTATAAATCTGAGCGATATCAAAAGTTGAAGGAGGAAGGCTTGTCCGAACCGGAGATCCAGGAAATTTTTAAAATACCCGTAAACATGACCATTTTTACCTGGGAAGGCGAAAAAGAGGTATCAATGTCTCCCTTAGACTCTGTGAAACATTATCTGTATTTTCTAAATGCAGGGTTTATGGCCATGGATCCCGAAAATGGTCATATAAAAGCTTGGGTTGGGGGGATAAACCACAAATATTTCAAGTACGATCATGTAAATGAAGGCACTAAAAGGCAAGTAGGTTCTACATTTAAGCCTTTTGTTTATGCTGCTGCTATAGAAAGCGGCATTCCTCCCTGTGACTATATCCCCAACGAGAGAAAGGTTTATGAGGATTTTGATAACTGGTCGCCACAAAATGCGGATAATGTATATGAAGGATTTTATTCTATGGAAGGCGGCCTTACAGAATCTGTCAATACCATTTCGGTGAATCTTATCATGCAAACCGGGCCTCAAAGTGTGGTAGATCTTGTAGAGCGGGCAGGAATAGAAAGCAACATCAAGCCTGTTCCGTCCATAGCGCTGGGTACTGCCAATATTTCGCTTAAGGAAATGGTGAGTGCGTATGGTATTTTTGTTCGCGATGGTCTTTCTATGTCTCCGTCTTATTTACTAAGAATAGAAGACAAAAACGGAAACGTATTGGAGGAATTTGAACCTAATCAACCGGAAAACAAAGCTATTTCTAAAGAAACAAGCGTCATGGTGCGCGAAATGCTCAAAAGCGTTGTCAACAAGGGAACGGGTGCAAAACTGCGTTACCAGTATGGTTTAACCAATGATATCGCAGGAAAAACAGGGACCACGCAATCTCATGCAGATGGGTGGTTTATTGGAATCACGCCAAAGCTTATTGCAGGCGTTTGGGTAGGCAACGATGATCCGAGGCTGCACTTCAGGACCATCAAATACGGACAGGGTGGCCATATGGCCTTGCCCATTTATGGTAAATTCATGAAAAAGCTTAACAGTGATAAAGAATTTGCTGATATTAAGAAGGCAAGATTTCCGAGACCTTCTATGAAAATAGTAAAAGCTATGGATTGCGATCCGTTTATTCTTGAACAAGATAAGGGCTTGTTCGACTTCCTTATAAATATTGGCAAAAACAAAAAGCAAGAAGATGAGGATCTGCGACGGGTGAGAGAAAGACATACCCCTGTGAAAAGGAAGAAACAAAGGGAAAAGAAAAATATATTTGACAAGATTGGGGACTTGTTTGGTAATTGATTGAAATGAGCACAGTGATTGTCGTTTACTACTTCTTTTGATTTTCGCACCCGCCGCATGTGTGTCCTTGTAGCGGCAAAAAAAGAACTTCCCGTGGAGGAACAGGGATATGTTCAACCCTGTTAGGGTTGGTTTTGGTGTTAAATTCAGGTTGGCTATTCATGTTAAAGCCTTTAAGGCTTTTCAGGAAGGTCGGAAGGTCGCAAGGTCGCAAGGAAGGTAAATTAAACATCGGATTTTCAAGTTTGGCTGAACTGCAATTATTCAACAGGTTTCGCCTGGAATTTTAGCTTTTCACCACTATCTGTACTGCCATGCTCCAACAGTGTCATCCAGTAGGGACCTTGTTGCACAATGGCAGCGAGGTTAGTTAAGCCTTGTCTCTCCACTTTAGCAGCACTCCTAGACTCCAACAGGTTTATTCCTGAATGAACATCGGACGGGTTGTTTTTCACAGACTTCCGAAGTTCAGTATCATCATCATCCGTGATCATATGAATGTGGAAGGTATATTTTCCTTCATCAGTTTATTTGGGAGAAACTTCAAAAGTCTTTTTCCGCGGCCGCCGCGTGCGTCCTCACAGCGGCAAAAAAAACCACATCTGGTAGGCAACTTGCCAGACAAGGCCAGAAAGGTAAATAAACATCGGCGTTCAGACTTTACCTTTTCCGCAATTGTCAAAACCCCATCCGAATTGCATTTTTTTTCTTTAAAACTACATCAAGGCGTAATTAAACCTTATTTTATTTCTTAAAGCTTCTCTCCTTTCCTATCTTCGCCTTTCGATTAACCATTAATAAAAGCGCGTATGTTTCCAAAAGTAAATCCAACTACCACAAAATCCTGGAAAAAATTAGAAGAGCATTTTAAGCAAATTGAGCAAACGCATTTAAAAGAAATGTTTGCTAAAGACGCAGACAGGTTTGAAAACCTGAGTCTTACTTTTGAAAACATATTAGTTGATTTCTCTAAGAACAGAATTTCTGATGAAACCTTGGATTTATTATTCTCTCTGGCGAAAGAATGTAATTTAAAAGAGGCTGTTGATGCTATGTTTTCAGGTGAAAAAATTAATTTCTCAGAAGACAGGGCTGTACTGCATGTAGCTTTACGAAATCAGTCAAATGATCCGGTATTGGTGGAGGGAAAAGATATTATGCATGAAGTGAACGGGGTTTTGGACCAAATGAAATCTTTCTCTGAAAGGATAATTAGTGGTGACTGGAAAGGATATACTGGCAAAGCTATCGACACTATAGTGAACATTGGTATTGGAGGGTCGGATTTAGGTCCGGTAATGGTTACGGAAGCCTTGAAACCCTACAAAAGGAGTAATATTCAAACCTATTTTGTCTCCAATGTTGACGGTACTCATATCGCGGAGACATTAAAGAAGGTAAACCCCGAAACGACGCTCTTCATGATTGCTTCCAAAACATTTACCACTCAGGAAACCATGACGAATGCACATTCCGCTAGAGATTGGTTTATTGGAAAAGCGCAGGATAAATCGCATGTTAAGAAACATTTTGTGGCTATTTCCACGAATGGCAGTGCGGTCGGGGATTTTGGAATCGATACTGCCAATATGTTCGTATTTTGGGACTGGGTTGGTGGACGATATTCTCTTTGGTCGGCAATCGGATTGTCTATTGCCTGCACTATAGGTTTTGAAAATTTCAAGGCACTTTTGGAAGGTGCCCATGCCATGGATAAGCATTTTAAAACCCAACCAATTGAAAGGAACATTCCGGTAATTTTAGGCTTAATCGGTATTTGGTACAATAATTTTTTCAAGGCAGAGTCCCAGGCCTTGTTGCCTTACGATCAATATATGCACCGTTTTGCAGCGTATTTTCAGCAAGGCGACATGGAAAGCAATGGGAAATCTGTTGATAGGAATGGCGACAACGTAGACTATCAAACAGGGCCTATTATATGGGGCGAGCCAGGAACGAATGGACAACATGCTTTTTACCAATTAATTCACCAGGGAACTAAAATAATTCCTTGTGATTTTTTAGCACCGGCAATTAGCCATAATCCATTAGGGGATCACCACCCGAAATTACTGGCCAACTTCTTTGCCCAAACAGAAGCGCTGATGAATGGCAAGACAGAAGAAGAAGTGGAAAATGAGATGAAGGCTCAAAATGTACCGGACAAGGATATTAATGCTTTAAAATCATACAAAGTCTTTTCTGGAAATAGGCCAACCAATTCCATACTCTTCGAAAAACTTGATCCGAGGACCTTGGGTAGCCTGATAGCGATGTATGAACATAAGATTTTTGTACAGGGAGTGATTTGGAATATTTACAGCTTCGATCAATGGGGCGTAGAGTTGGGCAAGCAATTGGCTAAAAATATTTTACCAGAATTGACCAATGATGAGCCAATATCTACCCATGATAGCTCTACCAATGGATTAATAAATCAGTATAA
>CAMPJM010000381.1 GCA_946886805.1 uncultured Flammeovirgaceae bacterium
TCTATATTTGACTACAATAGATGTTTTTTGCTAAATATATTATTTGGCTTAATTTGTTAAATGGTTTGTTTTCCATTTTTCCAATTTATGCTACTTATTATTGAATTTAGCGTTAAAAATAATTATCCAAAAGGTTTACATTTTACTGAATTATTATTACATAAAAATTGGTTAATACTTAAAAGAAATAGTCCTTCGTTAAGCATTTATGGATTCAAGCTTTAATAATTTATTAAAATGGTTAAATGCGTATAAGAAAAAATATTACCAAAACTTATTGATCAAAGGAAGCATTTTATCTTCTGCCTTACTTCTGTCAATTTTTTTAGTATTTAACTCTATCGAATATACGCTCCGTCTCGCAGGACCTTTGCGTGGCGTCTTGCTTTTTGCTTTTATAGCAATTTTAGTAGCGGTTATTTGGCAATGGGTATTCACGCCGATTAGCAGGCTCTTGAATTTAAAAAAACAATTGTCACATGAGGAAGCAGCTATTCAAATAGGAAAATATTTTCCTCAAATTAACGATAAACTTCTGAATACCATACAGTTATCTCACAGTAACGTAAAAGATAATACGCTCATTCAGGCAAGTATTGCGCAAAGGACCAAAGAATTAAGCGTCTTCAATTTCCCAAAAGCAATAAATTTTAAAGAGAATAATCAGTATCTAAAATATCTAGCTCCCCCTGTACTTGTTGGCATAGTTATTCTAATGCTTATCCCCCAGCTTTTTACAGAAGGAACAGAAAGGATAATTAATTTTAATAAAGAATACGTTCCCGAGGCACCTTTTGAATTTGATCTGGAGAATTCCGACTTAAGAGCCTTTAAAAATGAGGATTTTAACCTGAACCTTGGTTTTAAAGGAAGCTATGAACCCAATGAAGCTTATATTGTCATTGGTGGGAGAAAAATTAAAATGCCTAAAGAGGGAAATGTTTATACCTATACTTTTAAAAATATTCAGGACGATGCTGCCTTTCATTTTGAAGCAGCGGGGTTTCAATCAGCCGATCATTCGATAAAGGTACTCTCCAGACCTAACCTAAAAGGATTCAATGTAAATTTAATCTATCCATCTTATTTGGGGAAAGACAAAAAACGGGTTGAAAATACAGGCAATCTAATAATTCCAGAAGGTACTGAAGTCCAGTGGCAATTTAGTTCCCAGGATACTGAAGACATGAAACTGAAGTTCATGAATGAAGATACGATCTATAAAATAAAAGAATCAGGAGATCAGCTCTTTTCATTTAACAAAACCCTACGCAATTCGGATGAATATCAGGTTCAACTTTCCAATGAGAATAGTAATAATAAAGAGGAAATTAAATATTCTATTGATGTTATAAAAGACCAATATCCTGAAATAAAAGTCGAGATTTTTGCTGATACCACGCTTTATAATTTTCTGGTTCTTGGCGGTAGCATTTCAGATGACTATGGTTTTAAAGCACTAAAGCTATATTATCAAATCGAAGGGGAAGCAAAAAGCAAATACTCGGCCATTAACCTTCCCGTGAATAATCAACAGAATAGTCAGAGTTTTTATTTTCATTGGAATACTGATAGTCTTTTGACCGAGCCTGGCAATAGGATCAATTATTTTCTTGAGGTATACGATAATGACGGTGTAAATGGCAGCAAATCGACTAAATCAGGTTCATATACTTTCAAAATGCCTACTGTTGATGAGGTAGCGGATAAATTAGAAAAAGAGGCATTGAATACCCAGGAGAGAATTTCGGAAAGCAAAAATGATGTAGAGAACTTAAAAAAAGACCTGGAAGAACTCGAAAATAAATTGAAAGGAAAACAGAACCTTGAATGGCAGGATAAAAAAAAGATTGAAAACATCTTAAAAAGAAAGCAGGAAATAAACAAAGCCATTGAAGAACTAAAAGAAAAGAACAAAGCAAACAACCTTCAACGGGAGAGATTCAATGAACAGGATGAAAGCATAAGGGAAAAGTCGGAACAATTGCAAAAGCTCATGAACGAACTATTGGATGAAGAAACCAAGAAACTTTATGATGAGCTGAAAAAACTTTTGGAGGAGCAAAAAGATGTCAACAGTATTCAGGAGCAAATCAGTAAGATAAATAACAAAGAGCAAAATCTAGAGAAGGAGTTGGAAAGAGCATTGGAGCTATTTAAAAGAATGCAATTTGACCAGAAGTTGGACAACCTGGTTTCGGAGATCGATGAATTATCAAAAGAACAGGAAAAAATTGCTGAGGAAACAAAAGAAGCCGACAAAAAAGACGGGTCTCAGCATGAAGAAGCGAAACAAAAACAAGAGGAATTAAACAAAAAGTTTGAAGAGATAAAAAAGGAGATAGACCAGTTACAGGAATTAAATAAAGATCTTGAACACCCAAATCCAATCCAGGATACTTCCGGTGAAGAAGAAAAGATTGAAGAGGAGCAGCAAGAAGGCTCGGAATCTCTGGAAAAGGGGAAAAATGAGAAGGCCGCTAAACACCAGGAAAAAGCTGCGGAGGAAATGAAAAAGCTGGGCGAGAAGATGGCGCAAATGCAAGCTGGGATGGAAATGAGCATGATGGAAGAGAATCTCGATCATCTGCGGGACATTCTAGATAATTTGGTAAAACTCTCCTTTAATCAAGAAGGCTTAATGGACGACTTCAAGCAGGTTAACCAAAGTGATCCCAGATTCGTTAAATTATCACAGCATCAATTAAAGCTTAAAGACGATGCTAAAATTATCGAAGATAGTTTATTATCCCTGGCAAATAGAGTTTTTCAAATTCAATCATTTGTCACCAGAGAGGTTGAAAGCATGAATAGTCATATGGAGGGAAGCTTAGAGGCTTTGAAAGAACGGAACCCTTCCAAGGCGATAAGCTCTCAACAGTTTGCAATGACGTCAATGAATAACTTAGCTTTGTTGTTAAGCGATGTATTAAAGCAGATGCAGCAGCAGATGGCAGACGCCATGGGCAAACCTCAGAATGGAAAAGGCAAAGGCAAGCCTCAGTCAATGGATTTGGGCGATCTTCAAAAACAGTTAAATGATAAAATATCTGAGCTTAAAAAGAGTGGTAAGTCGGGAAGGGCTATGTCGGAGGAGTTAGCGAAATTAGCTGCTCAGCAGGAGCAAATTAGGAGAGCTTTGCAAGAGGAATTAAAAAAGGCTGAAAACGCAAGTGGCGAAGAGGGCAAAGGAGGGGGAGGCTCAGGGAAAGACATCATAGAAAAAATGGAGGAAACTGAAGCAGACCTTGTGAACAAATCCTTAACAGAAAAAACAATTAAGAGACAACAAGATATACTTACCCGCTTACTGGAGTCAGAAAATGCAATTCGTGAAAGAGAAGAAGATCAGGAAAGGAAAGCGGAACAAGCAAATGACTACGAGCAAATAATTCCCAAGGCTTTTGAAGATTATCTAAAAGCCAAGGAAAAAGAGATTGAACTTTTAAAAACGATACCTCCGAGATTGAACCCATATTATATAGAAGAGGTAAATAAATATTTTAAGCGCTTAAACAACAAAAATATCTAAATAAGGAATGGATTCAATTAAAATTCAAATACCTTCATTATCCGAAAATATACGGATCATCGAAAGTTTCATTGATAATGCCAAAGAAAAATTTAGATTAGATGACGATATTTATGGCAATATAATGATAGCCGTCACGGAATCTGTTAACAATGCTATTAAGCACGGAAACAACAATGACAATTCAAAAAATGTTTCGTTATCACTTTCTTTGAATGACAACATAATAAAATTCGTTGTTGAAGATGAAGGCAATGGATTTGATTATTCCAACCTGCCCGATCCAACATCACCTGAAAATCTGGAAAAGCCGGGCGGTAGGGGCATCTTTCTGATGAGGCATCTTTCTGATGAGGTAAGCTTCAAAGACAATGGTAGAGTTGTAGAGTTGAGTTTTTATTTTAATTAATAAGCTTCGTTCTATGGATTTCTCATTCCTAATTTTTAGATAGCATGGGCAAAATTTCTTTTTTTTACGAGGAAACCAATTTTATCCTGCCAAAAACTAAAAATATAAAAGCATGGCTAAAGTCAATTATTCTCAACGACAGCTTTCAACTTGAACAGATCAATTTCATTTTTTGTTCTGACGATTATCTCCATTCCCTGAACCTTCAATACTTAGAACACGATACCTATACGGATATTATTACCTTTGATTATTCTGTAGAAGATGCGTTGGAAGGGGATATATATATTAGCGTAGATCGAGTGAATGAAAATGCCCAGGCTTTAGGAGTCGATTTCAACGAAGAAATTTATAGGGTAATGGTTCACGGCATATTGCACATGATGGGATTTAAAGACAAGTCGCAAGAAGAAAAAAAGCAAATGCGTCAAAAAGAAGATTCTTGCCTATCTTTGTTAAGCATTTAATCTAGATGTTCCACGTGAAACACCTAGAGTCCTTTAAAAATTAAAATCAAACTGTTCCACGTGGAACAGGTAAATTACAAGATGTTTCCAATATACGATGTAATAGTAGTAGGTGCTGGTCATGCCGGCTGTGAAGCCGCACACGCAGCGGCAACCATGGGTTCAAAGGTTCTTTTAGTAACTATGAATATGAACACCATAGCGCAAATGTCGTGCAACCCGGCCATGGGCGGAGTAGCTAAAGGACAAATTGTTCGCGAAATAGACGCATTGGGCGGCATGTCGGGGATCATTTCCGATAAGTCAATGATCCAATTCCGTATGCTCAACAAATCCAAGGGTCCCGCAATGTGGAGTCCCCGCACGCAAAACGATAGAATGCGCTTTGCAGAGGAGTGGCGCTTGGCATTAGAGAGAAATCCCAACGTAGA
>CAMPJM010000382.1 GCA_946886805.1 uncultured Flammeovirgaceae bacterium
CTTATGTAACTATATTAATATTATATGAAATTTATTTATGATCAATAAAAAGTTGAACCTAAAAAATCACAAAAATAAAACAGCGAAATAATTTGTTTTAGAAATTATTTTATTCATATTTGTGTCTCCATAGCTGGTTGAAAATGAAGCCGCCCAGACTCCGCACGGAGGATGTGGCGGCTTCCTTGTTTTTATGGATCAGCGGAAGCAGTTGAGTAAAATAGAATCAAGAAATATTTCGGATCAAGTATTAAAAAGCTCCACTTTACTATAGCTAAAATTTCAGTTTATCCCCCTCAAAACTTAACTTTACCTGCTTATACCTCTTTTGACCCAAGGGTAAATCAAAGGCAGCTTTCTACTTTAATTTAACTTTCAACTGCTTCTCCTCCATTTACGTGAATTACCTGCCCTGAAATATAGGATGCATCCTTTGAAGCCAGAAAAACATACGCAGGACCAACCTCTGAGGGTTGTCCCGGCCTTCCCATATTAGTGGATTTTCCGAATTTTGCCACATGGTCCTCATCAAAAGTAGAAGGAATCAACGGTGTCCAGATCGGTCCCGGCGCAACTGCATTTACACGAATGTTTTTCTTGGCAAATGCAACATTCAATGACCTTGTAAAGGAAACTATTGCACCCTTGGTAGCACCATAGTCGATAAGTTCTTCTCTTCCCTGATAGGCAACTACACTTGCGGTGTTGATTATGCTATCGCCGGATTTCATATTTTTTGTCGCTGCTTTTGTAAGATAGAACATCGCAAATATGTTTGTTTCGAAGGTTTTCTTCATTAATTCAAGGTCTAATTCATCAAAGCTTGAATGGGGATGTTGTTCTGCGGCATTGTTTATTAAAATGTTTAAAGCTCCGAATTGATTAATAACTTTGTTTATACAATCATCACAAAAATCCTTGTTTCGGATATCTCCAGGCAACAATAAACAATCGCTCCCTTCTTTCTCAACCATATCTTTAGTGTCTTTTGCATCGCTATCTTCCTGAAGATAGATAATGGCTACTTTCGCTCCTTCTCTGGCAAAATGAACGGCAACAGACCTTCCGATGCCCGAATCACCACCGGTTATCAAGGCAACTTTTCCTGCTAATTTGCCACTACCTTTATAATCAGACCTAATCACCTCGGGGACTGGCTTCATTTCAGATTCCTTACCCGGTGTTTCTTGTTGCTGCTTCGGCAAATCCTTCTCAACAAACGCTTGCTTATCCATATTAAAAAATTTTGAAATTAAAAAAATTAGATTTCTAATATTATAACTTTCTTAATCCTAATAGGTTAAATTAAAACAGCATAAATTTTTTAAACTTATAATTTCTAACCCCATGACTTATGAACAATTTGCTGACCTAACTATGGAGAAAAAAGCAGAAATAGTATGGGCACAAGGACAATTTCTAACTGAAAAAAAATATTCCAAACAATACGTAGAGCTATATTCTATTAGTAATTTTTTTGTCGAGATCTGGTTTAGTATTCCACACAACCTTCGGGATTTTAACTTTTTGCTTTTCATTCGCCCCTTTAACAAAATAAGTGCTATAGATCCTTATCTAATGGATAAAGAATGTTTTAAGGTATTAAAAACTGTATAATTAAACCGTCCGTAATGCCTCCCTGGAAGATTTCTCTGTAGTATTTATAAATTAAAAATCAATCAACCGAAAAACTGTGACTACCAGTTTTTTGCAACTACTCACCTATAACGAAAAAATAATATATCGTCATTCCGGAATTTATGGAGTTTTTCACGGAGTAAATATCCGGAATCCCCTGATATGAATTCGGAATCGCTAAATTATTCCAGCACTTCGTAGCGGGGGATTCCCCCGTAGGGATGCCTTTGGCACTGGTCTACTCCCGAAAGCTTTCGGGATTCGCCAGGAATGACGGTTTTCTACTACCTGAGTAGTTACAATTTTTTAATTGGTAAGAATGACAGCGATCTCAGGTAGGTAAGCGAGTCTCAAAGTGAATTGCTTACCTACCATAAATGGCGCAAAGAACGAACAGGCTTCGAAACCACTAATCTGGAAAGCTAACATTCAGGTAGAACGATGTCGTTGAATTGGTGAAGAGTTCTGTTCCTGATGTATTTAGGTTCAACCTGAAAAGTAGATTAATAAAAAAGGTATTAAAAAAAAGGTCAAAATTATATATACAAAGCCAATCAATTTATATTCCATGGTCAGTTTTCCTAGCTTCTTTGAAAGAACAACGGGAACGTTTCTCATCCACGGCACAGGGAAAAATAACAAAATGCCAATAAAATTAAATAAGAAATGGGCGAAAGCTATGGAGATAGCAGCTTCAGATTTCAATAAAGATGCTAAAATTGCCGTAACAGTAGTCCCCAGATTGGCCCCCATAATAAAAGTAAAGATCTTTTTTAAAGAAACTTTTCCGGTAGCAACCAAGGGAACCGTAAGAGAGGTTGTCACAGAACTTGACTGGATAGCCGCGGTGATAAAAAGACCCCAACCAAAAGACTTTAAAGGGCTTTCAAAAAAATAGGATTTAAATTTATTGCTTTCATCGCCGATCAACATCTTGTAAATTACTGTAGAAAGTACCTTTATTGACAAATATAATAGCAAAAAGGAGCTAAAAATTAAGATCCAATTATTTTCTATTAGTGATAAGATAAGGTCTCCGACATGCCTGATGGAAAGGATTTCTATATTAAAACCTTCGAGATTCTCACCCAACGATGTAGCCGTAATTGCAGCAGTTAGGTTGCTGGAGAGGTAAGATAAAACGCCGTAAAAGTATTCTAAAGGGAAAATAATGCAGGCCGTTAAAATATTAAAAAAATCATGAAGCGTACCGGCTGCAATAGCCCTATTAAATTCCTTGTTTTTTGTTATATATCCTAATGCGACAATAGTGCTGGTAAAAGTTGTTCCTATATTGGCGCCAATTACGATAGGAATGGCATGCTGCAAACTGAGTGCACCCGACGCTACTATTGCAACCACCATTGAAGTAGTGGTAGAGCTACTTTGAATAATGGCCGTGACCAGTAATCCCATAAACAAGCCAATAAAAGGGTTGCTTGTTGCAGTGATAAACGGCTCAACCACAGGCTTACCTATCCTGTTAAAAGCCCCGCCCATCAGATCAATAGACAAGAGAAAAAGAAAGATTGCACCTACAACCAAAAGAATCTTCCAAATCAGAGCCGATTTAATCTTGAACTTCCCCTTATGCAGCAGTTTCCCTTCTGTCATTCAATAATTTTTATTAGGTATACTTATAATATTGGAACGCATGAAATTATAAATTTTGAGATTTACAAAAGGAAGTTAAAAGGTGAGAAATTGCAAATAATATTTTCTTTGATTTACATAACCGTTTCGAAATTGCAATTTAAGAGATAAAAACAAATGGCGCTAGTAAATTGTATTAAGCTATTATCAACGCAATCTTAAATAACAGCGGCTTTAACAACAATTAAGCTTTGGGCGCTATATGTAAGACGAACAAAGTGATTTTTTAGACATCTAATGTTACAGATCATATAAAAACAAAAAGCCCAATCATCATATAGAATCGATATTCTATAAGTATCTGTTTCATCGAATTACCTATATTTCAAATGCAATTATTTAGAAAAGCTTAAAATTTGCTTTTGGCTTTAAAGAAAATGCAAAATTTATAATAACAAATATATAAATTTAACCATCTTTGAAATTCTTTTGACAACAATCGAGTAATGGTTATTTCTCAATCATTTTTTTAGTTTTGTATTCCAAAAAAATATTTCCGGACTCTTTCCAAAACGGGGAATTTCGGAGACATAGTAAGATATGGCAAAAAAGATTACTGACAAAATAACCCAGGACAAGCTTTCAGGAAAAATATATCAAATTTTTGATATTACCCGGAGGGAAAGCAACTTTATAACTTTATTGGCCATTCTTACATTTATTTGTGGGGTTGTTTCTCCTTATCCACAGGTCGCCATGTGGTTCGGTTTCATGTTAGCTGCCTACTCTGCCATAGCAAATGACAGTATCCAGACCATTGGCACTTTTATTGCCTCCAACCAACAGCGAAAATGGTGGATATTATGGCTCTTCATAGGACTTATATTTGTCGCTACCGTCACCTATAGTTTTATAGTATTTGACGGAGATGTAAGTTTTCAACGGCTCGATTCCAAAGGATTTAGTGAAGCCCCTACAAGTTTTACTTTTCTCCAGTTATCTGCACCCCTTATATTATTAATTCTCACCAGGATGAGAATGCCTGTATCAACTACTTTTCTGCTCTTAAATGCCTTCGCAACAGATGCCGGGGCAATTTGGAATGTTATGGAGAAGAGCTTTATGGGTTATGTAATTGCTTTTATTACGGCAATTATTGTATGGTTTCTAGTAGGTGCTTTTGTTAAACAGTATTTTAAGGGGAAACCTTCTCGTTATTGGGATGTAGCACAGTGGATTATCAGTGGCTGTCTCTGGTCTGTCTGGATTCAGCAAGATGCTGCCAACATAGCAATATTTCTACCAAGAAGCTTAAATATGGCGCAGTTTCTTGCATTCACCCTATTTATATTTTTAGGTCTCGGTTTATTATTCTATCTAAAAGGGGATAAAATTCAGGAAATTGTAAGTGAAAAATCAGGCGTTGCCGATGTCAGGGCCGCTACTATTGTTGATTTGATTTATGCAATTTTGCTCTTCTATTTTAAAGCAATAAGTACAATACCGATGAGCACAACCTGGGTGTTTATTGGGTTATTGGGGGGAAGGGAAATTGCCATAAGCATGACCAAAAAACGACACAAGAAAAGAGCACGTTCTCT
>CAMPJM010000383.1 GCA_946886805.1 uncultured Flammeovirgaceae bacterium
GCGATGTGATGATGCCCGGTTTAGACGGCATGAACTTTTGTAAGCAAATAAAAGAAAATGTTAGAACTTCGCATATACCCGTTATACTGCTAACCGCAAGAACCTCCCTGATATTTAAAATTGAAGGTTTGGAAAATGGGGCTGATGACTATTTGACAAAGCCTTTTAATACCAGGGAACTAATTTTGAAGGTAGGTAACTTGTTGAAATCGAGGGAGCTACTGAAAAAGGCCTTTTCCAATAATAATGTCCTAAATATTGAACCTAAAAAAGTTACTTTATCTTCTACCGATGAAATTTTTATAAATGATGCTTTAGAAAGTATAGAAAAGAATATGTCTAATTCTGAGTTCTCTGTGGAATGTTTTTTAAGGGATTTGGGGGTGAGCAGGATGCAATTGTATAGGAAGTTAAAGGCTCTTACCGGTCTTTCGCCGAATGAGTTTATTCGTTCTATCAGGTTAAAAAGGGCGGCCCAATTATTGTCGCAAAATCAATTATCCGTTGCAGAAGTTACTTACGAAGTAGGTTTTTCAGATTTGCAATATTTTAGGAACTGTTTTAAAAAGCAATTTAATGTTAATCCTTCTGATTATGCCAATGCAGAAAAATTAGAAGAGGAAAAAGATTTATAGGAATGGTTCTACCACGAATTTAGTGGAAAACTATAGTATGCATTTCACTATAAACCTCGTCATTGCCTCATAGGGATGCCTTTGGCACGAACGAAGCGTCCAAAGGCAGGATGATCGAATTTCTGGAAGAGCCAGTTCAAACGATTCAGCCACAATAAACAGCAAAGTGCGGCAATCCCCCAAAATAAATGCAGACAGTCTGCTATTGTTAAGCATTCTTTTTGCGTTGGCTGTTGCCGAAGGGGATTGCCACACTCCTTTGTATGTGGAAACTTTGCAGAATTCCTTCTTGTCAATTATTTGCCCCTGAAGATTCATTATTAGCAAAGTAGTATTTTGGGAAGTTGTTTTAGCGAAACATAAGATACCCATGACATTTTTCTCTTTTTCAAAGGGTAATTTGGCCAACTTTTATCACATCAAGGTTTTTATGGATTTTTAGAGAGCAACTTAGATTGCCCAAAGAAATATTTAAGGAAGATTAAATAAAATTATTATATTTGCTTACTAAATCGATTTAACAACGCTAAAGCGCATGTTTTATATTATTGCTCCTTCTGGGTCAGGAAATTAATGCAGGTATTGTTTTAATTCAGGTATAAGTTCTTCTTGCAGGTTTTTCTAAGTAAGGATGTTGAACGGCCAATGTACACCCAAGGATAAAAAACAAAATAGATAATATGGATAGAAAATGTAGCTGTTCACCGTGGCAGATTTATAGATGGGTATTATTCTTTTCAATGGTTTCGTGTTCTGAGCTATGGGCGCAAAAAGCATATTTTATAGACGGTTATCACGGCGGCGTGTATGGTCACTATCCCGAATGGCAAACGCAGTTTATGGTAGACCAGCTGGCCAAAAATCCTTTTTGGAAAATTAACCTGGAAATCGAACCGGAAACATGGGATTCGGTAAAGGTGAGTGATCCTGAGGCATACCAGAACTGGAAAAATGCCCTTACTGACCCCGAGTTTGCTGACAGAATTGAATTTGTGAACCCTGCGTCTGCACAACCTTATTTCTTCAATATTTCCGGGGAAAGTGTCATCCGGCAGTTCGAATACGGCATCAAAAAAACAAATGAGCATTTCCCTTCTGTAAGGTTCAGCACTTATTCTTCTGAGGAGCCCTGTTTTACCAGTGCACTGCCACAAATTCTCAAATCTTTTGGGTTCAAGTACGCCTCATTGAAAAACCCTAATACTTGTTGGGGCGGTTATACGCGAGCTCATAATGGAGAATTGGTAAACTGGATTGGCCCTGACGGTACAGCCTTGAAAACAGTTCCGCGCTACGCTGTTGAAGATTTAGCCACCGAATCCACCTGGCAAACAATCGCCTGGAACAATTCGGCTAAATATTTGGATGCCTGCCGGGCAAGTGGCATAGAATATCCAATCGGTATGTGCTTGCAGGATGCTGCTTGGGACGACGGACCCTGGCTAGGTAAAAAGGAAGGAACTGAATATACCACTTGGGTAAATTATTTCGAGAACGTGGCCATAGAAGAACCAAAGGAAAATTGGAAGTTCAGCCAGGAAGATGTGCTGGTAAGCCTGATGTGGGGCTCGCAGGTAATGCAAAGATTGGCGCAGCAAGTAAGGGAAGCAGAAAATAACATCGTAATGGCAGAAAAATTCGCTGCTTTTTCATCAAGATACAAGCCCCTGAAATGGCCTGAAGCTGATTTTGAAGAGGCTTGGAGAACACTTTCACTGGCCCAGCACCACGATTGCTGGATTGTTCCGTACAACGGCGGAAAGAACAACACTTGGGCGGACAAAGTGGTGAGGTGGACTGGAACAACAAACGATATTAGCCAGGACGTAATGCAGCGGGCGCTACGGAATCTTTCTGCCGCAAAAGCTGCCACGTCCGGTGAAAAGTATATTAACATTTTCAATTCTATGGGTACGCCAAGGACAGAGCAGGTGATTGTTGTATTGCCGCCTGATTGGAAAGCTAGGGATGCTGAAGTGCGAAATGAATTAGGAGAGCAGGTTGCCGCACAGGTAACTTCCAATCCGGAAAACGGCGCGAAAGAAATTGTATTTTTGGCTGAAGTGCCTTCGCTTGGCTATACCACCTATCAGTTGAAAAAAGGCAAAGCTTCAAGCGATAAAGGTGCTAAAATAACCAAAAAGAAAGACCACTATCTTTTGGAAACAGATTTCTATGAGATGACTATCGAGCCGGGAAAAGGAGGCCGAATCGTAAGCCTTGTCTCTAAAAAAATGGGTAATAAGCAATTTGTAGACAAGAACAATGAAAGAAGCTTTAATGAAATAAGAGGGTTCTTTTACGAAAAAGGCAAGTTCTTTTCCAATGTTGATCAAAAAGCTAAGGTAAGCATTTTGGAGAACGGGCCGCTAAGGGTTCGTTTGAAAATAGAGGGAATGATCGATGAGCATCCATATGCGCAGGTGATTACACTTCGGCAGGGCGATAGGAAAATCGATTTTGATCTGACTATCGACTGGAAAGGAAATCCTGGCATTGGAAAATACTCGCAGGCGGATAATTATAAAGCAGAAGATCCGGAGAAAGCTTTCTACAACGATAAATATAAGCTACTCGCTTTGTTTCCCCTGAACCTGAAAGCTCAAAAGTTGTACAAAAATGCACCCTTTGATGTAACAGAAAGTAAGCTGGAAAATACTTTTTACAACCGCTGGGACAGTATAAAACACAACATAATTGTAAACTGGGTCGATGTGACTGATGGCAATGCAGATCATGGATTGGCGCTGTTTACGGACCATACAACAAGTTACGCACACGGAAAAGAGCATCCGCTTGCACTAAACCTACAGTATTCCGGCAAGGGACTATGGGGTAGAGACTATAAAATCACCGGACCTTCTACAATCCGTTATGCCATAGTGCCTCATAGCAATACCTGGAATGAGGCTGGGATTTGGACAGAGAGTGTACAGTGGAATGAGCCGTTGATGGCAACTGTTATGGCCAGTTCTCCTGGCAATCAGGCAAAAAAATCGCTCCTTGAAATACCGCAAGGTGGCCTGGAGGTGACTACCATGAAGTACAATGAAAATGGTTTGATGATAAGGTTGTTCAATGCCGAAGCAGAGGGTGAGACACAACAGTTAATATTTGATGGTCTTGTTGAAAAAGCTGAGCTGGTAGAATTGAACGGCGAGGTGAGCGGGGAACTGAAAATAAGCAGAAAAGAAAGGGATGGAAGCGTCGTAACGCTGCCAATCCCGCATTTTGGCGTCCGAACAGTGAGAATAAGTTTTGACAAATAATCCGAAAACTTCAATGAGACAAATAATTTTAAGCATTTGTGCTGCCTTGGTTTTTACCGGCGTTTTGAATGCGCAAAATATAACTCCATTTAAAGAGGGAGATCGTGTCGCTTTTGTAGGCAACAGCATTACAGAGGCCGGATTTTACGAGGCATACATCTGGCAGTACTATATGGTCCATTTCCCAGAGAGGAGAATTGAAATTATAAATGCCGGAATTGGTGGAGATGTCTCTAAATTGATCAACCTCCGTTTTGAAGACGATGTAATGACACATAAGCCTACCGTTATAGCACTCACGTTTGGCATGAATGATACGGGATATTTTGAGTACAACTGGGACAATCCTGAAAAATTTGCTGCGCAAAAAGTAAAAGATTCTTATGAGAATTTTCTTTTGATAGAAGAGAAGCTAAAAGCGCATCCGGAAATACGGAAGATCATAATGACTTCGTCGCCCTATGATGAGACCATGAAAAATGACAATAATTATTTTCCGGGAAAAAGTAAAGCGATGGAAAAGATTGCCATTTTTCAAAAAGAGACTGCTGAGGAGAACGATTGGGGATTTGTAGACTTTCTCAGGCCAATGACAGCCATCAATTTGGAAGGACAGAAAACGCAGCCGGAATTTACCATTACCGGTCCTGATCGAATCCATCCTGGCAACGGCGGGCATTTGGTGATGGCCTATTTGTTCCTGAAGGCGCAGGGCTTGGCAGAACCTGTGGCTGATGTGCGGATAAATGCGCAAAAGAAGCGAGTGGAGAAACAAGAAAATGCCACGGTAAACAATCTTAAAGTAGGGGAAAACCAACTCACTTTTGAATATTTGGCGAAATCATTACCGTTTCCTATCGATACCACTTCCAGAATGTGGGGAAATGACCAAAAGCAGTCAGATGCGCTTGATGTTATCCCTTTT
>CAMPJM010000384.1 GCA_946886805.1 uncultured Flammeovirgaceae bacterium
GTTTAGACTATGGCAGTTTATAAAAAGATTAAAAGTTATTAAAAAAGAAGACATCATCGATGAGGAGATGAAAATTAATATTGATGTTAGTGCTCAATTATTAACTAGAGAGATCAAGGAAGAATTATATGTTGTTTTAAATGATAAAGAAAGTGTAACGGAGAAGGATATTCTTAGTTTCCTAAATAAAAAACATAAAGAATTATCTATCTCGCCTGACAATTACAAATGGAATTTTACTTCTGAAAAAGAACCTTGCAATCCAACGAGATATAATTTTATCCTTCGAACAAAAAGAATCAAAGGTTTTAATTACGAATCATTCCTAACCCCAGAGAATGAATATAGCCTTTGGCATTTCTTTTATTCTGTCAAAAAAAGGAGTAAGGACAATAAGGAGCTCAGAAGCTTAATAGAGAAACTATTAGAAAAATCGAATTTATCAAGAGAGTATCAAACAGAGCTAGTCAAAAATTTTAGCTCTTTTGGGGGATATACTAATGATTATGGGACTTATTCTGAAAAAGCTATCAAGAAACTATTGCCATTCATAAGATTGGGGGATAAATATTGGAGTGCGGAAGAGGCGGAATTTGTTCTTAAAGGTAGATCAGACGAAATTAAAAAGAAAGCAGATAGCATTGTTCAAGAGAAAGTACTTGAGAAAGAAGAAATTAATGGGGAAATTGAAGATTTTCAAGGACTTTGGATTTCGAGTGCTTGCTATTTAGTTTATGGTCGTTATTCTGAAGTTGGAGAAGTTCAATTTTGGCAATCGCCATACGATATAGAGAATTATCTAAAAAATGAATTCAGGCAACATTCCTTAAATAACCCAACCGTTGAAAAAATATTGGTGGAGACATTACATGTTGTAAAAGATATTTGGAAGTATTACGGTGAAGAAATTGGTGCTAACGAAGAAGGGGAAATTATTTACAATAAATTATTCGACCGAATTCATATAGAATTAGGTCGTGAAATGAAGAAAAACAACAAACAAAAAGAAAGAGACGATAAACGGAATAAGGAAAACAGAAGAGCTAATGAACGAATTATAGAACTTCTTAAAGAGTTAAAAGGAAGCAACTCTATGCTTCAAGAAAAGTCACCATTTCAGCAAGAGAAGCTGCGGATAGTGGAAGAAAGTTTATTATCATCCATCGAGTATGATAAAGATAATACGGAATATAAATTGGCAAATGGAAAAATCACTAAAAAGGAAATTAAAGAAATAACAACTAAAGAGTTTTCTAAAATCAGCAGAAGTGATTTTGAGCGCTACAAACTTTGGTTAGACCAGCGATACCAGTCGCCCTACACAGGAATGTTTATCAAATTATCTGATTTGTTTGATAGAAAAAAATATGAAATTGAGCATATTTTTCCGCAAGAACGCATAACATTAAATGCATTTTATAACAAAGTAATTTGTGAAACAGAAGTCAACAAAGAGAAAAAAGCAAATACCGGTTACGGCTTTATTTTCAACGCAAAATCAAAAATTGTTTTTTGTAGCGCTCACAATGGAGAAGTTCCAATTATAAGCATTGATGCTTATGAAGAATTAGTGAAAAATAATTTCTCTGGACGAAAAGGAGAAATTCTGTTGAGCAAAGAAATTCCAGAAGAATTTACAAACAGCCAACTGAATAATAGTCAGTATATAGCAAAAATGGCAATGAAGCTGTTAAGCAATATTGTTCGGGAAAAAGATGAAGATACGTTCCGTTCAAAAAATGTACTCGCAACCAGTGGAACCATAACTACAACATTAAAAAGGCATTGGCAATTGAATGATACCTGGAACGGAATTATTTCTCCGAGATTTAAGCGATTGAATGCATTGACTAACTCCAATTTGTTCGGGGATTATCGAAAAGTGAACGGACATAATGTTTTCATTAATGCCGTTCCGGAAGAAATCAATAAAACTTTCGATCCGAAGCGAATAGACCATCGTCATCATGCTTTAGATGCTTTAGTTGTTGCCCTCACAACAGAGGAGCATGTGAATTATCTAAATAATGTTTCATCTCAAAATAAAAATAATGAGGAGAAATTAAAAACTAGAAAAGGATATAAATTCAGGCTCACTAATTCTAGAAATGGATTTAATGATGAAAAGGAATGGTACTTTTTGCCACCTGCACAAATTAAAACCAAAGATGGAATTACAGAATATGAATATCAGTTTAAAGATGCAAAGAATAAAGTATTTAAGGAAATAGCACAAAATGCACTTGAAAATACAATAGCAAGCTTTAAACAAAAAAATCGTGTTATTCGTCAGAGATGGAATAAGTATTTAACAGCAGAAGGACCAGATGTAGAAAAGAAGCTTAACAAAAAGAGAAAGTTTAATGTAAGGCAAGCTCTCCACGATGCAACTTTCTATGGAAGAACTAATTTGTATCATGAAACAATAATGATGTCTATTGGCAAAGCAATAAAAGAAGATTTTGTGATTTTTGATCCGAATATCAGATTAGAATTAACTAATCTAATCAAAAACAATATCTCAATATCAGAAACCATATCGATATTATCTCTAAAACATAATGACATCAAAGTATATAATAAATATATTGCTTCAAGGTACAATGGTGAGTTGGAGAAATTTTCAGATATTCCATCTAGTAAAATAGAAGATAAAATAAGTTCTGTAACAGACACGGTTATACAGAAGATTCTTTTAAATCACATTAAGAACTATATAGAAATAGACGAAAAAGGAAAGAATTTTTATAATACAGAAAGGGCATTTTCTTATGATGGAATTTTAGAGATGAATAATAATATACAATCCTTAAATGAAGGCAAGCCACATCAAAAAATCTATAAAGTACGAACTGCTGGTAAAATGGGAAAAGCATTTCCTGTTTCTGAGAATGGATCTAAAAATTTAAAGATTGTAAAAACAGCTGGGGATAGTAATTTTTACTGCGGCTTTTACCAAAGCGGAACAGATCGGAAATTCTATATACCCACCTTAAGAGAATCTATAGTGTGCCTAAAGACTGGGTTAGATCCTTGTCCAAATACTCATCCGGATGATCCGGATTTTAAATTACTATTTGTATTAAATCCAAGTGATTTGGTTTTTGTTCCTACAGATGAAGAAAAGGAAAATCCAAATCTGGTCGATTTTAGGAACTTGAAGAAAGAACAAATAAATAGAATTTATAAATTCACGGATGGCAATGGAACAACGATGAATTTTATTCCCACAAATATAGCAAGTCCAATTATTGATATAAAATCAGATGAACATAGGAAAATAAAAGACAACAGGTTGTATTGGGAAGATACTAATGAAACTAAAAAAGGTACGATAAAAAAAGTAAAGCCCCTTTTTAATGAAATTGGTTTGGGAAGCGAGAGTAAAACAAAAAATCAAAATACAATTGATAGATTACAGATTAAATCTGTTTGTTGGAAATTGAAAGTAGATCGATTAGGCAATATTTCCAGAGCTTAGAAAAATGAACCGCTCCACCTTCCTTCGCAACCTTATAGCCACATTTGGCCTTTCGGTAGTTCGGGTACAGTGGGTAAAGCAGTATCAGAAGGTCTATCTGCTACAATGCTTCATCCGGGGTTTCAGGTTTTATAAGGGGGAGACGATGCTACACCAAATGCAGGAAGGCGATATGCTGGAGCTGGTACGGGAACCTGAAAATAAGCATGATGACTGTACCATCGCATTGCACCACAATATGCAAAATGATGGTTTGGTGATGGTAAACATAGAAAAATTGGCAAAAACACCTGATCTTATTAGTAAATTTGTTGATATTGCCGATAAACAAGGAAATAAGTTTATAGAAGTATTGTTTAAATATTCTTAAAATGGACAAAATTAAATCAGAAGGCAAATGCCTGTTCTGCGATAAGGCATTTGCAAAAGCAAGTATCAACCGACATTTGCAAAAGCATCTTTCTGAAAAAAGCTTGCACAATAAACCTGGAAAATCATTTCTATTAAAGATAGAAACCAATCCCCGCTGGGGAGCTTCACCCTATTTTTTGTCGATATGGATAGACGGGGAAGCCACGATGGACGTGTTGGACAGCTTCTTACGCCAAATATGGTTGGAATGTTGCGGACACATGAGCTCTTTTGTTAATCCAGCCAATAAAAGACAAGGTGGCGGGATGTGGGACATTATGGATGCCTATGAATTGCTGGACGAAGGAAAAGAAGAAGAATATGAAAAGATAATGGAGGATGTAAATGGACAAGTGCCCCTAAGCAGAAAAACTAAAAATGTATTTCATAAAGATTTGAAACTGCAATACCAATATGATTTTGGGAGTACTACCGAACTTCGGCTTACCGTGGTGAATGAGTATCCAGTGAGGTCGGATGAGGGTTTAATGCTACTTTCCAGGAACGAACCGCTGGAACTGCTTTGTGAAAAATGTGAAAAGTCTCCTGCCATTTTAGTATGCTCCGTTTGTAACGGCTATGAAGATGAGGGTATGTTTTGTAAAAAATGCGCCAAAATTCATGCTAAAAATTGTGAGGATTTTGATGATTATGCAGCGATGCCAGTGGTAAATTCTCCCCGGATGGGAGTATGTGGTTATGGCGGAGGCGATATTGATGTAGAAAGAGACGGTGTTTTTAAAAAATAATTGAATGTCCTTTAGTTAAACTTTTTTCTATTTTCCTCGGTCAGTTTTCAAATGTACATCAAGACCTATAAGGTTTTGAAAACCTTATAGGTCTCTTCTCGTCGGGGGAATGACGCCTGTTGCTGCGTAGTTACCAATTTTTTTTACTTTAAAAATATAAAATATTCAACACCCGTAAGATTAACCC
>CAMPJM010000385.1 GCA_946886805.1 uncultured Flammeovirgaceae bacterium
TTCTCGAATAAAGTATAAGGATCATTATAGAACTCCAGGAAATTTGGAACGCTTTTATGCCCGGGAAACGGAGCATAATAGTGGGTTGGGCTATTAATATCATTTCGCCATACCAATACATAAGCCAATTCCATATCATCAGTTTTTAGTATTTTTAACAATACGTCGGTCCACCAGCTGGTATTAGGAATAGATTCCAAGCCTGTTTCAGTAAATGCAGCTAGCTTATTTCTTTTCTTGGCAAAATCAGAAACAATCTTCAACTTCATTGCCGCTGTGTCAATAGCATATCGATCCCTTCCCAAGTCGGCATAATTGTCCATGCCAACCATATCCACCCATTCGTCTCCCGGATACCTATCTAAAAACTCAGCTTCATTGCTAAATCTATTATCCGGGGAAAAAGCATAAATGAAATTATGTACATCCAGACTATCCCTTAGGTAGGAAGTGGTAAACCTCCACAATGCTATAAACTCTTCCCTGGTTGAGTGCGCTTTTCCCCACCAAAACCAATCTCCGTCAAATTCGTGGTAAGGCCTAAAAATCAAAGGAACAAGATTGCCGTCATCTCCTTTAATGCTATGCGCCCACTCCCCAATTCCATCTAAAATTTCTTTGTATTTTTCGTGCGCCTCACCTCCGGGAATGATATACCTTACGGCCGGCAGCGAAACAGAATCTTTCCAATAAAAACCTCCTCCGGAAACAGGATTTGAAAAATGCCAGGCAACCGTAGTGACGCCGCCTCTATTATAAGTGTCAACAACATTTTTTCTTAACGCCTCCTTGGCTTTTTCTATATCCTCGGGAGATCTTCCTGAAAAGCCGCTAAAATCAACGCCAACTACGGCCGGGTGAGAACCAGTGACGGATTTAACATCAGATCGGTTTTCATCACCATACCATCCGTGTCCATATTCGGTGGCATGTTGGTGACCGAAAAGGATGTGTTTTTTAGATAGCCTTGCTAAATTTTTATATAAATTCTTTGTTTCTTTTGTGGCTTCCTTGTCAATTAATTGATAGGATTGTGCCTGAACGAACGCAAATGAAAGCAAGTTTAGGAAAATAGATAATAGCAGAAGTTTTTTCATATAAGGGAAATATTAATTCGCAAGATAAAACCAAGCATCAGATTTCGCAAATAGACGTTGAAGTAGACTTCCGAAGTTTAGTTTCTATGCGGCAGGTGCATTTTGAAGCTTTGACGCTTAATATAGTTCTCAGGTAAATTGTGCCAAACTTCGGAAGTCTTGCTTATTAAAGATCTGCATTACAAATCTTGAGGGGCGGATCAAAAGAGTTTAAAGTTCAAAGCTTGAAGGTTGGGAGCGATGACATCCCTCTGTTATCAAAAAGCGGACAAGATTGAAGCTTAGGAGGCAATGGAAAGTATAGGGATGTCATCGTTATCGGTGTGAATTTGCTTTAACTGGTCAAGCAGCGTAATCGTAAACTTCCGAAGTTTAGTTTCTACACGGCAGGTGCTTTTTGAAGTTGAAGGTCGGGAGCGATGACATCCCTCGATTATCAAAAAGCCGATAAGGATTAAGCTTAGGAGACAATGGAAAGTATAGGGATGTCATAACTATCGCTGCGAATTTACTTTAACCGGTCAACGCAGCGGAGTTGTAGACTTCCGAAGTTTAGTTTCTACACAACAAATGCGTTTTGAAGTTGAAGGTTGGGAGCGATGACATCCCTCTATTATCAAAAAGCCGATAAGGTTTAAGCTTAGGAGACAATGGAAAGTAAAGGGATGTCATCGCTATTGGTGTGAATTTACTTTAACTGGTCAAAGTAGTGTAATTATGTGCTTCCGAAGTTTAGTTCCTACTCCGCAGGTGCATTTTGAAGTTGACGGTTGGGAACGATGACATCCCTCTATTATCAAAAAGCCGATAAAATTGAAGTTTAGGAGACAATGGAAAGTATAGGGATGTCATCGCTATCGGTGCGAATTTTTTAGTAGACTAATAATTAACCCGCTGACAGTTAGTTTATTATATCCCGTCCTAACACAAAAATTATAAATTTCACCATAAACTATACTCCAAATTTAAATTAACAAATGACTAATGGAATTGATAAATGCTGACTGATTTTATAAAATTGAATAAATATTTTAATTAATTTTGATATTATGTAGTATCTTTACATAAAAATTATAATCGTGCAAATAATGTGCTTTTGTAATTTCTTGCTTTTTTAGCTTACACTACTCGATAATGGGAGAAGAAAATAAAAACATTTTGTTCTGAATTTTATTTCCCTCTTTGTGGTTGTAACTTCAATGTGCCATGACTAAAATAAATTTATATAAAGATAATATTCAATGAGACAACTAAAGATCAGCAAGCAGATAACTAATCGTGAAAGCCAATCCCTGGATAAATATCTACAAGAGATAGGAAGAGTGGATTTAATCACGTCTGATGAAGAGGTAATACTGGCACAACGCATCAGAGAAGGTGATCAGATTGCATTGGAGAAGTTAACAAAAGCGAACTTGAGATTTGTTGTTTCTGTTGCAAAACAATATCAGAATAACGGATTGACCTTGGGTGATCTTATCAACGAAGGTAATCTTGGCCTTATTAAGGCTGCCAAAAGATTTGATGAGACACGTGGTTTTAAATTTATTTCTTATGCGGTATGGTGGATTCGTCAATCAATCATGCAGGCACTTGCAGAACAATCAAGAATAGTAAGACTGCCACTTAATAGGGTAGGTTCTTTAAATAAAATATCAAAAACTTTTTCTGAACTTGAACAAAAGTTTCAGCGTGAGCCTTCTCCCGAAGAATTAGCTGAAGTTCTTGAGATAACTCCTGAAGAAGTTGCTGCCAACCTTAAGATTTCAGGTCGTCATGTATCCATGGATGCTCCTTTTGTAAATGGAGAAGAAAATGGTCTATTGGACGTATTAGAAAATGATAGCGAAGAAACTCCTGACTCTGGGTTGATGAATGATTCTTTAAGAAAAGAAGTTCAGAGAGCCCTTTCTACACTTACTCAAAGAGAATCTGATGTGATAGCCTATTACTTCGGGTTGAATGGCGAGCATCCAATGACTTTAGAAGAAATTGGAGAAAAATACAATCTTACAAGAGAGCGCGTTCGACAAATTAAAGAAAAAGCAACGAGAAGGTTAAGACATAGCTCAAGAAGTAATTCTTTAAAGCCTTATCTTGGGTAAAAATTTTACTTTGGTCATAAAACAAAAGAGGTTATTGAGAAATCAATGACCTCTTTTGTTTTATAGGCATGAACCTAACGAGAGATAGAATCAAGCAATCCTGAAATGCGATCGGCGGGGGGCGGTTCACATTAGCCTGGTATTGGAATTCAAGTGGAAAACACACTGGTCGTAGCGTCTCGCTACGTCCACTTTTCTTTGAGCGTCCCGCTCACCTATACAGTTCATTCAGGAAGAAACCTGTTAAAAACTAGCAGTATAAATAGTGTTGGAAAGCTGAGGCTTAATTAAGCTCACTGCCATTGTGCAACAAGGTCCTTACTGGATGACAAGCAAAACATTCTGTCATTCAGTAGAGCTTGCTCCGCAGAATTGCGGAGAAACCTGTTTGAATCTAGCAGTTCTGCCAGTGTCGAAGTGCTACTGTTCAATCAGCCTCGCTGTCATTATGCGACAAGTCCCAACTGGCTGGTGACAAAAAGGACGTAGTTCAAGACAATTCTCACAAGGGCTTCGATGTATTTCGTTTCTTACAAGGGTTAAGGTCCAGATTGGATAATCTACTGCAGCCACAATTACCACCGGTCGCTGTCCCCCGACAGCGACCAATGTTAAAAGAAACAAAAAGGCCTGAATTCTCCTTACAAAAACCGTTCTTAGTCCTTCCGTCTTTTCCGACTTTCTGTAAGAGCATCCTCTCGGTGGACAGGACGAGCGTGAAAGGCTTTAACATGATTAGCACCGTAAATTAAACACCAAACCCAACCCTAACGGGGTTGAACCTATCGCAAGGCCAAAGTATTTTAATTGACCTCAATGGATTTACTGGAAAGTTGCAATTGTTTTTTCAGGGCTAAAATATTGGAGGATAACCCCAACCTTATTACTTTAGTTAAAAGATATCAACATGGCTATAGACTTTCATAAAGATGCATTTGTAAAGGAGTTTAGTTTTTTAAATTCAACAAGCAAACTTAATAAAACTAAATTGGAAGGAATTCCTACTTCAGGCAAAGTTACCGGAATAGAAGTTCGCCTGTCCAAAGCTCATATTGTAGATAATAAGACTCCCAAAATTTTAATTTTTCCCGGCTATGCAAAAATATATCTATTGACGATTGTGGCAAGCGATCTGGAAAACCAAGCACCTGTACTCAACTTGAAATCTTTTGCAAAAGTGGGAGATAATGAAAGCCTGCCGGTAGATGCCTCTATATTTTATTGGAAAGAAGAGGAGGGGAGTCTCCAATCCCCTTCCCAAATCCATACTTTGGTCTCAATTATAAAAAGTAAGGAAGGTTTAAGAAATGTCGGTGAAATTTTAAGTGAGGTTCAAGAAGACGAAGGTTTCAAAAACATAAGTAAATCCTTCACAACTTTGGCTAAAAATGTTGCTGCACAAGGTGCCATATCATCACTTCTTTTGGACATGTCGACCATTTTAGGCAGATTTTTAGGAGACGTTGAGGATAAACCTTTGCTTACCTGGGTGCAAAGTTTCACCGATATCAATGGTGATTTTGACGTATTGGGGAAAACCACCACTTCGAGAAAGAATAAATGGGCGGAGGCAAATCTTTCGATAATCATCAGGGATAAGGATCGGGAACTTGAAGTGGC
>CAMPJM010000386.1 GCA_946886805.1 uncultured Flammeovirgaceae bacterium
CTGTATTTTCTACTGCTTTTTTATATATTGGTCTTTGATAATGAAAATTCAATATATGAAAATGAGAAAGTTGATAATTTTTCTCCTTCCAATCTTTCTGTTGGGATGTGTAAAGGAAAAGGCAAAGGATGAAAATTCGATTAGGGTAAGAGCGGTTAAAGATGTTGCAACTCTGAATCCCATTACCTACGGGGGAATGATAGAGGCCAGGATAATTTTTGAGCTGGTTTATCAATCTCTGCTAACGATAGATATGGAGGATAATGAAATTAAGCCGGTTTTGGCCGAATCCCTTCCTTTAATAGAAGTCAATGATTCTGTATCTTTTTTTTCTTATACAATCAGGGACGAAGCAGTATGGCCGAATGGAGATCCGATAACAGCAAGTGATGTATTGTTTACCCTTAAGGCTACTAATTGCCCGCTGATCAACAATGAAAAGGAACGGATGAGTTTGGATTTCATCCAGAATATGGAGGTTAGTGCCAGTGACGCAAAGGAGTTTACCTTTAAATGTGAAGGTTATGTGGAAGATATGACGGTAATGACTGGCGGAATTTACATACTTCCTGAGTATAAATATGATCCGGCTGGTTTACTAAAGAAATATTCTTTTACGGAAATAAAAGAAGGATATGAATCATTGAAAAATGACCCTGCTATCCAGGACTTTGCCAAACAATTCAATTTAATTTCCGCCTCTCACGAACCGAATGCTTTTGAGGGAAGTGCCGGATACGTGTTAACTGCCTGGCAAACAGACCAGTATGTTGCACTTCAAAAGAAAAGCGAATGGTGGGCGGAAGATTTAAATCTTAGCCACATAACTGCAAATCCCGATAAAATAATTTACCAAATAATTCCTGATGATGCAGCTGCCACTTTAGCATTAAAAAACGGACAATTGGATGTGATGCGGGACATCCCTGCTAACGAGTTTTTAGCATTATCGAAGGATAGCAGCTTCTTAAAGCAATATAATTTGTTTTCTCCCTTTACTTATGCCGTGAATTATATTGGCATTAATAGCAGATCTCCTAAATTTCAAGGAAAAAAGACCCGCCAGGCTTTTGCACACATCCTTAATGTAGAGGATATGATAGAATCTATAGGTCAGTCTCCAAAGAGTAGGTCGAATAGTTTGATAAGTCCTTACGATAAAAAAAATTATAATAATACCATTGAGCCTTTCCCGTTTGATTTAGAGAAAGCAAAGCGATTGTTACAGGAAGACGGTTGGGTTTATGAGAATGGTGGGTGGTATAAAATTGTTTTTGGGAAAAAGGAACAGTTGTCGGGAAGCATTCAGTACAAAGCCGGCAAGGGTGACTACGAAAATATCGCTCTTATTTTTAAGCAATCAGCAGAAAAAATAGGGATTCCCATAGAAGTAAATCCTGTAGAAAATAGTGTTCTTTCTGGTAATCTCAGACAACATAAATTTGATTTCTATATTAGAAGTCTTATCGGAAATCCGTTTGCTTTCAATTTTACCCCCATTTTACATACCCAAAGTTCCGTTTTAAATGGAATGAATTATACGGCATTTGGAACCCCGGCAAGTGACAGTTTGATAGAATCCATCATATCAGAGAAGGATAAGAAAAAGCAGGCATTGCAAATAAAAGAATTTCAGGAAATTTTGCATGATGAGGGAAATTTGCTGTTTTTGTATTTCGATGAGCAAAAGATAGCAGTACATAACAGGTTTGAAAATCTTAAAATATCCGGGCTCTACCCTAATTATGATATCAGTGCCTTTAAAACAAAGGAGTAGGCTATACTATCTCCGATGTGGCAGTTTTCGACGCTCGAAGGGGTGAGGTAGTTCATCAGCAATAAGCTAAATTATGCAAATCATTAAAAGACTGGCTTTAGGAATTCCTACACTTATCTTCATTAGTTCTGTAGTCTTTTTTTTAAGCAAAGTTATGCCCGGCGACTCCGGCGCCTATTTGTTGGAAGATAATATGCAAATAGGCACTAAGGCACAACAAGAAACCAGGGAAAGAATCTATCTGAGCTACTTAGAAAGAACCGGCCAGGATAAACCATTATTTTACTTCAGTTTAGAATCCCTTGCAGAACCCGATACGCTTTATAAAATTTATCCTGTTTCACATCAATTATACCTGAAAAAACTTTGCCATAACTATGGGAATTGGTCTTACATCAATGACTATTATAAGGCTTTGGTGAGATTTAGAAATGTAATTCAAGAGCAATTAATACTGCAAGACGCTACCAGCAGCCGCTCTTTTTCTACTCTGACCTTGTTTTTTGATGCTACGTCTCAAGATCAGATAAAAACAATACTTAAAGAAACAGAAGCGATCGTATCTTCCCTGGGATCTAATCACGCGGTAAAAAAATCTTTTGTCAGTTTGAAGAGTAAATACGCTGCGATGGAATCTCATAAACAAGGGTATAAAAAGTTTATTCCAAAAATTAGCTGGTATGGCGCTGATAATCAATACCATCTTTGGTTGTCGAATCTGATGACGGGGGACATGGGGAAGTCGCTCCGAAATAGCAGACCAGTCTCGGGAATGATTGGCGAGGCTTTGGGCGTTACGCTTTTGCTCACCATTTCAAGTCTGCTTTTAGGTTGGGTCATTTCCCTTATAATAGCGGTAATAATTAACCTACCCGAAGGGGCAAAGTTAGAAGGCCCTGTTTTGACTTTTCTTTACATATTGGATACTTTGCCGCTGTTTCTGATTTCATTCCTTATCCTTATATTTTTTTCCGGGGGTGACTTGAACGGATTATTACCTTCTTTCGGGTTGGGCAACTATGAGCTGATTGAAAATTATTTTGTACGCCTTGTGACTTTATTGAAACACCTGGTATTACCAATTTTCTGCATGACTTTGGTCATTCTGCCTTATCTTATAGGACAAATAGACCGGGCACTGAAAGAGGTGAAGAAGTTTGAATATATTAAAACTGCCAAAGCAAAAGGACTTTCGAACTTGGTGGTACTGCACAATCATGTTTTACGAAATGCCTGGACTCCCTTGATTACAATTTTTACAGAGAATCTGCCCTCATTGATAAGCGGTGCTTTGGTAGTAGAGGTAATTTTTGCCATTCCCGGTATGGGCAGGCTATTAATGGGTGCTGTCAATGGGAGAGATTATCCGGTAGTATTAGGGATTGTAGTTTTAGTAGCGATGGTAAAGATTATTTCCAATATTTTGGCTGATGTATTATATCGTTTTGCAGATCCAAGGATTAAATTGAGTAAATAATGTTTAACAAAGGGTTTGACAAGAAAAAATTATTTTTAATCCTCTCCTTAGTTCATTTGGGCTTTTACCTGATATTGGGAAGCTTCCCCGATATTTTTGCTGCAAACCGCGAGCGGCCCGATAGCTTATTTGATCCTGTAGTGCCATTTTCTGCTGATGAAATAAACATAGACGATGCTTTTCAACCGCCCTCCTGGCAGTTTCACAATCATTTTTTGGGGACAGATAATCTTGGAAGAGATGTATTGGCCGGGATTATTTACGGTTGTCGAACTTCTCTTTTAGTAAGTTTGCCAGCAATGTCGATTGCTGCTATTTTCGGCATTAGTCTGGGTCTTATGGGAGGGTATTTTGGCAACAGTGGCATCAAATTCAATTATATAGGTCTTTTTGTTTATAGTTTGGCGGCACTGTTGGGTTATTATTATGGATTTTATCTTTCTCAATTCTCAATTATTGAAGGGTTTGAACAGAGTTCTTTCGCTGGTATTGTTCAATTGACCAAGAGTAGCACTATATCAGTGCTTTTTTTTATTTTTGCCTTCCTTATAAAAAAGATAATTGAGAAGGTGATAAAACCAGTACAGAATTTCAACTTTCCGGTAGATGAAATTGTACTAAAACTCACCGAGCTATTTTCATCGATTCCACGATTCATTCTTATTCTTTCTTTAGCAGCTTTTGTAAAGCCTTCCTTGGGAGTGTTGGTTCTGATCATTGGGTTTACATCCTGGACCGGAATGACAAGGCTTATCCGGGGCGAAATTCTAAAAATTAAAAATCTTCAATACATAGAAGCAGGGAAAGCCTTGGGATTGACCGATAAGTCCATTCTTTTTAAGTATATTTTGCCGAATGCTATTCCATCTGCTATTGTTGCCTTCACGTTCGGGTTAGCAAATCTCTTAGCACTAGAGGCTACCTTATCTTTTCTTGGAATTGGATTACCTCCCGATTTTATTAGTTGGGGGAAAATTATCTCATCGGTCAGGTATAATTTATCAGCCTGGTGGTTAGCTGTATTTCCCGGCATTTATCTTTCTTTAACCGTTCTTGCATTGCACAACTGTAGCAATTATCTGTTGGATAAGATGAATAGAAGGTAATCGTAACTAGCCCGTGTTTGTTCAAAAATAAACTGCTAAAGCTTCGATTTGTCATGCTGACGATAGGAAGCATCTTGGTACACCTAATTATTCCATTGTCGTTCCTAATGAACACGCCGCTTACAAGCAGCAGCATTTTTGGGGAGTTTTGATGAAGCTCTGGCTTTAATATAAATTGAAGCAAACCAAGATGCTTCGTTCCTCAGCATGACAAAAAGGATGCTTTTGCAGAATATCAGACACATTGTTCCGCTACTTTGCAAATGCATAGAAATGATACGTGTCCAATGACCTTCTTTTATTACACCTCATCATTTAAAAACTTCCAATCAGGATTAAATTCATTGATCAATTTTTCTTTCTTTTCTCTTTTCCACCCTTTGATTTCCTTTTCTCTTTCTATTGCATGTTCAACATATTGAAACCTTTCGAAATAAATTAAG
>CAMPJM010000387.1 GCA_946886805.1 uncultured Flammeovirgaceae bacterium
AATGAACTGGCCTTTGAAAAATCATTTGAGAAAAAACAGTTTTTTGTCGAACCAGGAAAGTCCTGCAATTATCAATTTTTTATTTTACAAGGTGCCTGCTATTCATATTATATCAATGAAAAAGGCGATAAAAATGCGATTCAGTTTGCTATAGAAAATTACTGGATTACCGATGCCTCAAGTTATTTTACAAACAAACCTTCCGTTTTCTACATAGAAACATTGGAACCCACGCGGGCCTTGCTCCTCAACAAGCAAAACTTCGATCTTCTTTGTAAATCACATCCGCTTTATGATCGATACTTTAGAATTTTACTACAAAATACGTTGGCCACTTTGCATTACCGGATTGCAAAAACAACCAGCGAAGATGCCGAACATCGTTATCGGGAATTTTCAAAATTATATCCCCACTTCGTCCAACGCATTCCTCAGTATCTGATAGCCTCCTATCTTGGCATAAAACCACAGTCGCTAAGCCGGATCAGAAATGAAATTGCCCATAAAGAGTGAAAGTCATGCGATATTGCTCCATGAAACAGTCACAACGGGCAAAACGCTATTCCGCTATTAACTAAACCCTAATCTTGAATAGGTTTCTTTCAGAGCAGCCTGGTCATCTGTTATTACCAACAGCTTATCATTTTCATTAAGGATAGTTTTGCCATTGGGAACAAAATACTTGCCATCTCGCTTCACCATTACCACAATTGTTTTTTCAGGCAATCCCAAATCCATTAGATGGTTGCCGTTGACTAGGGATTTACCTGTAATTTTAATTTCAGAAGTAACAGACTTTATTTCATCCGAAAATTCAATATCAAAATTCTTAAGTGCGTTTACATTATCGGGCTTTTCAGCAAGACCAAGCCATGTTGCCACCTGAGATAATGATGTTCCCTGCACCACTAATGATACCAGCGTACAGAAAAATACAATATTGAACATCAGTCTGGCATTTGGGATATCAGCTGCCAGGAGCATGATGGCAAAGATAATTGGCACGGCTCCTCTTAATCCTACCCAAGATATAAATGTCTTGTCTTTGACGGACATCTTTTTAAAGGGAAGCAAGCAAATAAACACCCCAAGAGGCCGGGTTATAAAAATCATAAGAAAGCTAATTATAAGACCCGGTATAATGATTGGAATTAGTTCTTTGGGATTGACAAGCAATCCGAGCGTCAGGAACATTAACAGTTGGCTCATCCAGGCCATGCCATCAAAGAAATTCAAGGCTAAACGCTTGTGGACAAACCTGGAATTCCCAATCACTAGACCCCCGATGTAAACAGCTAAATATCCATTCCCTTTAATAAAATAAGTAAGGGAAAATATAAAGATACAAAAAGTGAAAACCAAGATAGGATAAAGGGATCTATTGTCAATCTTCAGGCGGTTGATAGTAAAAACAGCAAGCTTTCCCAATAAAAATCCTGCAACAGCTCCTATTACCAATTGCATCAGTAAGTTTAATGAAGCCATGAGATAATTAGGCTCAGATTCTATGCTTACAATTCCTATCAGAGTTATGGTGAGCACATAGGCCATAGGGTCATTGCTTCCACTTTCCAGTTCAAGCATTGGCTTAAGGTTATTTTTAAGATTTAAACCTTTAGATCTTAAAATGGAAAAAACTGAAGCCGAATCCGTTGATGACATGGTAGAGGCAAGAAGCAGGGAAGAAATAAAACCAACACCTGCAGATTCCATGGTCATCCCCAATACAAACCAAATGGCGACTCCTGTAAGAATTGCGGTTAACAGCACGCCAAACGTGGCCAATATAACCCCTTGCGGAATAATTGGCCTTATATCAGCGATTTTGGTGTCCATACCTCCTGAAAAAAGAATAATACAAAGTGCCACTGATCCTATGGTTTGAGCAATTCGTATATTTTCAAATTCTATTCCCACACCATCGCTGCCAAAAGCCATACCTACGCCCAGAAATAAGAGTAATGCCGGCACTCCAAATTTATAGCCTGCCTTACCGGCTAAAATACTTAAGAAAAAGAGTATCGAAATACCTAATAAAATAAGTTCAATTGTACCTTCCATTAATTAAATTCCACATAAAATTAAAAATATATTTTTGTCATGATCAGGAGGGGCCTGCTTAGAAAAAACAACCAAATGCCGGGTTGTATGCAAGGCAAAATCGATCAATGAGCGAATAATCTTAAACCATCAGTTTAATTGAGCGAAAATAAGAATTTAATCTGGATAATAGGGAAAACGATTTACTTTTTGTAGCATTTTTTTGAGGAACAGCACATTTACGAAAGGGAGGTCACTTGTTCTTTTATTAACATAGGTGAACGAGATTCGCTTTTATCTGACCGACCTTTGTAGTATAAAAACTAAAAAAATATTATGAACACTACAGCAGTAAAAACAACAACCTGGGAACTAGACCCCACACATAGCGAATTGACTTTCAAAGTAAAACATCTGATGATTACGAATGTAAAAGGAGAATTTCGAAAATTCAATGCGTCAATTAAAAGTGCCGGAAAAGATTTTTGCAGTGCTACAGTAAAAGCTACTATTGATGCCGGTTCGATAGACACCAATAATACTGACCGGGATGCACATTTGGTAAGTGCTGACTTTTTTGATACTTCAAACCATAACGAAATTACTTTTGAAAGCACAGAATTAAATATGCTTGACGAAGACAACTATCAATTAAAAGGAATTCTCGGAATGAAGGGGATAAACAAAGAAGTGGTACTGGATGTTGAATTTGGAGGGTTTGTTAAAGATCCGTACGGAAATGAAAAAGCAGGCTTTTCCATTCATGGAAAGTTCAACAGAAAAGACTGGGGCCTCAATTGGAATGCCGCACTGGAAGCAGGGGGTGTTATGGTTAGCGATGAAGTGAGAATAAATGCCGAAGTACAATTTGTAAAGCAATCTTAAAAATAAAATCATGGAAAATAAAATTTTAGGCCTTCACCATATCACGGCTATAGCCGGAGATGCACAACGGAATTACGATTTTTATACCAAAACTCTCGGATTGCGCATGGTCAAGAAAACCGTAAACTTTGACGACCCTCACACATACCATTTCTATTTTGGAGACGAAGTAGGCACACCTGGATCCATACTTACATTTTTTCCCTGGCCTGGGGTGAAACAAGGGAAAAATGGTGCCGGGATGGCGACCGAAATAGGCTACTCAGTACCTGTAGGAAGTCTGGATTTCTGGAAAAAACGGTTCGAAAAATTGGATGTTCGTCATGATATAATCAGTGAGCGATTTGGAGAGAAGCACCTTCCTTTTCAAGATCCCGACGGATTGTGGCTTAACCTAGTTGAGGCAAAGCACAATGATAGTCGCAAAGGCTGGGAAACCTCTGAAACAAAAGGCGATGTAGCCATTAAAGGTTTCCATTCGGTAACGCTGACACTAAACAACATCAGGGAAACTGCGGCGGTTTTGACCGAAGTGTTCGGTTACAGACAGATAGAACAGGACGGCAATTTATACCGCTACCAAACAGACGCTGTTGAAAATGCCGCTATAGTGGATCTATTGGAAGTACAGGGCGCTTCCAGAGGCATTAACGCAGGGGGTACCAATCATCACGTGGCTTTTCGGGTAAAAGACGAAGAGGTGTTGATGGCCTTCAGAGAAAAAGTACTTGCCAGAGGTCTGAATATCACTGGAAAAATAAACAGAGACTATTTCTTTTCGCTGTACTTCCGTGAACCCGGAGGTGTACTGTTTGAAATCGCAACCGACAATCCCGGATTTGCAACTGATGAAACCATAGCAGAACTGGGAAGCTCGCTGCGATTACCAGCTCAGCACGAAGCTATGCGTGATAGAATAGAAAAAGTATTACCCGAACTTCATATTTAATTTTAAGCAGACAGTAAAATTATGCACAGCAAAAACATAGAATCTGCAGGAAATCCTTTACAGGCTGCGAGCAAAGTACTTATAATGATACATGGTCGTGGAGCCAATGCCCGGGATATTCTCGGAGTTGCTTCACATTTAAATGTGCCTGACTATGCCTTGCTCGCACCACAGGCAACTAACAACACCTGGTATCCTTATTCCTTTATGGCAAAACCAGAACAGAATGAGCCTTGGCTGACCTCTGCACTAAATTTACTAAAAGAGGTTGTAGACGGCATAAAGGAGCAAGGCGTTGCGTCTGACAACATCTATTTCCTCGGCTTTTCACAAGGGGCTTGTTTGACCTTGGAATTTGTTGCACGCAATGCTACAAAATATGGTGGGGTGGTTGGCTTTACCGGTGGACTTATCGGTGAAAGTATCGACAGAAAGAATTATTCTGGTGATTTCAACGGAACGCCGATATTCATTGGCACAGGCAATCCTGATCCGCATGTGCCTTTGGAACGGGTAAAGGAAAGTGTGAGTATCCTCGAAAAAATGAATGCAAAGGTAAATGTGCAGATTTATGAAGGGCGACCACATACCATTTCACAGAAAGAAATTGATAAAGCCAACGCTTTAATTTTTAAATAACGATCATGTTTCCGATAACCCGAATATACAGCGACAACAATGGCAACAGCCATTTCGAAAATATTACCATTCCGCTTAAAGCTGGTGGAGAAATTGGATCATTATCTGAATTATTGCCTGCAAAGGGGATCATCTTCAGGGAAGTTTTACCTTCTTATGACTATGATTTTCACAATGCCCCACAAAAGCAATACATCATTTTACTGGACGGAGAAATAGAGATAGAAACTTCACTAGGGGATAAAAGAATATTTGGAGCGGGCGATGTTCTTCTGATGGAAGATACTCA
>CAMPJM010000388.1 GCA_946886805.1 uncultured Flammeovirgaceae bacterium
CTATAAATTAATACTTTAAAATCAACGAGGTTTCGCTGTGGTTCTGGCAATTTGTTGAGAATTCAAATTAAAGCATAAAAACAATAAAAATTTGAATTACTAAACAAAAAATTTGTCAAACTTTGAAAAACCTCTGTTTTTTATTTCAATATTTCTAGAAGCGGTACAATTGTAGTTGAAGCATACCGCCGAATTATTGCGGCAAGTAGATAGATAGCTGATTTAGGTGTGGAAATAAGTTTTAAAAATTTCCGATAACCTCAGTATTTTGATAACGTATATAACTTTTATATCAATTTAAGTAAGTAATTTTCAGCTAGAATTGGATTTATTATCCGTCGTATTTAAACAATTCTAATTCAAATTTTTTTTACTGATATTTTTTATTAGTTTTATTCCATAGTTTTTTGTCCTTTTTTTCGTTATATCATGTAATAAGAGGTTACTCTTTTGCAATTTTTAATATATACAGTAAATCTTCTCTTAATCTAAACTTTTTCAAATGAAGCACTTTTTATACCTATTTTTAGCTGTGGTTGTTTTATCTAGCTGTGAGGATAATCTCAATGAAGTAACCAGCAATACTCAAAATCAAATAACGGCTCCTGAAAATCTATCGCTTATTGCTCAGGAAAATATTCAAAATAAGGATTCTCAACTGCGATATCTTCAGCAACAGAATCGTGCATTGTCTCTTTCGGAGGATGAAAGAAACAAAACCCTAAGCTCAACAACTAATGGGTTCAAAATAACAGAGGGTCTTGCCAAAATTTACAACAATACAGGAAATGATTATTATAGGGAGGGTAATTATGAATATGCGCTTTTCTACTATTTGTTGTCCCTCGACTTAAAACTTCCGACCAACGATAATGAAGGAATGGCACTTTCTTATAGAAATATAGCTTTGACTTATCAAACATTGGGAGATTATCAAAACGCGGCAATTAATTTTTGGCAATCATATTACTTATATGAGGCTTTAGAAAATGCTTCTAATAAAGCAAAGCTATTAAACGATTTAGGAATTGTTTATGATTTAGCCCATGATTTTGTTAACTTAGCTCAATTTGATGTGGAAAATAGTCAGTCCTTACTTTTTTATGAGCAGTCTATAGACCTCAGTCAGGCATTGAACGACTACGCAGCGATTGCTCAGACAGAAAATAATATTGGTTTATATTATAATACCTATCTAAGTAAATCTTCGAACTACACGAGTAGAACAGATCTCCCGGTAAGCAGAGATCAGGAAGATGTAGAAGATGAATTATAGATAATTGCTATGGTAAAATTTTTTAATGTTATTATCGTTTCTGGCTTTTTTATTTTTGCAGGCTGTAGTGATATTTTGGAAGAAGGTAATGTGGCAGATCCACTCACCCTTAACAAAATAGATGAGCTTCATGAGGCTGCCAAAGCTAATATTAGCAATACAGAAAAAGCTTATGGGTATGTGAATGAGATGTTAAATCTTGCTCTTGAAATCAATTCTCAAAAAGATGTCGGGAATGCGTATAATATATTAGGGGCGATCAGCAGAAGTGAAGATAATTATGTCGATGCGCTGAAATTCTATCTTAAGAGCTCCAAAGCTTTTGAAGAATCGAAGGACACAGTTGGCATGGCCAAAGTGTACAATAACATTGGTAATATTTATAGAGATATTTCTAAGCTTAAAAGTGCTATTAATTTTTATAAAAAATCTCTTACGCTAAAAACCTGGTTGAAGGATAAAGAAGGTATGGCTATTACCAATAGGAATATTGCTTTTGTTTATCAATTGATGAAAGATTATGAAAAAGCAAAAGATAGTTATTGGACATCTTTATATACCTGGAAAAATTTGGGCGATGAAATAAGGATGGCCCAATTGTATAACGATTTAGGAATTGTTTATGAGCTTATCCTTGAAAAGAATGGTTCTGAAAACTATTTAGTTGAGAAAAATATTATTTATAACCTCCATTTGAATGCGTTGGAACTCAACAAAAAGCGCAAGAATCAAAAAGGGATGGGCTGGGTGTACAATAATATTGCTACCTCGTACATCGAAAGAGGGGATTTTGCAAAAGCCCTTGAAAACTTGGAACTGTCTCTCGAACTTAAGTTACGCTTAAATGATAATGAAGGGCTTGCAACTACGTTTAATAATTTCGGTTTGATTTACTTAAATTATTATAAGGACGTGGAACTTGCGCTTACCTATTTCAAAAAAGCGGAGAATTATGCCGATAACAGGGAACTTAAGAAAACTTATGAATACCTGGCTGGGGCTCTGGAGCGCAAAGGTGATTTTGCCTCAGCGATTGTTTATATCAAAAAACTTGATAGCGTAAAAGATAAATTAAGACAAACTCAATATAAGGAAGAACTGGCCCAAATAGAAGCAAAATATTCAGTCGAATATGCGGGGCTTTAGTTAAATTATTTAGAAAAATCAGGCCTGTTCATTTTATTGTTCAGGCCTTTTTCATTTATTTAGATTATATTCACTTTTTGTATTCTACTAAGGTATTTAATATAATTATTTTAAGTAAAATTGACAACATCTATATTTGATGGATTTTTCACTTCCCTATAAAATTACTTTCGGATTTTTAACCTCAATTCTTATTCTGGCTGTTGTCAGCTATTTTTATTTTAGTAGTACCCAGGCTTTTATTCAGTCCTCCGCCAAAGTTCAAACATCTCAAAAAGTTATTAACCAGTTAGAAGTAGTAATGTCTCTTATAAAAGACGCCGAAACCGGACAGCGAGGGTTTATTATTACTGAAAACGAACTGTTTTTAGAACCTTATTACATTGCCTCAGACAACCTGGAAGACGAGTTGGTTGAGTTGAGCTTGTTAATCCAGGATAGCGTTCAAAAGCAGAGATATGATACCTTAATTCCTGATGTTTCCAGTATGATGGCTCGACTGGATTTTAGCATAGACCTGATTAAAAGAAATGAATTTGACAGTGCTGTTAGTTATATAGTGAGCATAACCGGTAAAAAATATATGGATAAGATCAGGAATAACATCCATATAATGAAGGAGGCTGAAAAGAGGAACTTGGAGACACTTGCTAACAACGCAGAAAGCAATGCCGAAAACACATTTTTGGCGGTGGTATTGGGGGCTTTTTTATCTTCCTTTATTTTAATCTGGGGGCTTATCCGGGTGATCCTTGAATTTACGAGAAAGAAAAAGGCAGAAGCTGAACTTAAATCTGCCAATCAGGAACTTCGGGAAACTCAGGAGAGCCTTAAACTGGCAAACAATGAATTGGAACAAAGGGTGCAGCAACGAACCCAGGCACTTTCCATTAGTGAAAAAAGATATAAATCCTTAATTTCTGCGACTACTTCCATTGTATGGACGGCCAATAGCGAAGGGAAAATAATTGAAGAAGTTCCTTCATGGGAACAGTACACGGGTCAAAAATACGAGGAATACATGGGGCTAGGCTGGTTGGATGCCATTCATCCTGATGATAAAGACCTTATTAAGCAAACTTGGAAAAATATCCAGACCACAAAAGCAGTGCTGGAAATAGAATCCAAATTATTAAGAGGGGATGGACTTTATCGGCATATTCTGTTATATGGTGTGCCCGTAACGGATGCCAATAATTCGGTTCAGGAGTGGATAGGAACCATTTCTGATATTCATGATAGGAAAGAAGCAGAAGAGGCACTTTTAGCGAAAAAAATAGAAGTGGAAAAAGCATATGAAAAAGCAGAGGTGAGTAATGCTAAATTGAAAAGTGTAAATGAGGTGCTTGAAACTTTCGTATATGCAGCGGCTCATGATCTAAAATCTCCAATCATAAATTTAAAATCTTTACTGTCATTTATAAATCAGACGAGCAACCTTGATAAGAAATTTGAAATGATCCAAAGATTTGACGAGGCGGTCATGCGGCTTGATAATACTATTAGTGGATTAGGGGAAATTATTGAAGTACAGGAGGTTGATAATTCAAACGTAAGGGCTATTTATTTTCAGGATGTTTTAGACCAGGTAAATGCAGAATATAGTTATAAAATAATTGACTATCATGCGGATATTGTAGCCGATTTTCAACAATGCCAATCGATTATTTACTTTGAGTCCTATATCACCAGCATTTTTTCTAATATGATTACCAATGCTATTAAATATAGTAAAGATGAAGTCCCTCTTCGTTTGGAGATTTCTTCCAGAAAGGAAAAAGACATTGTTATTCTTACTTTTAAAGACAACGGGATAGGGATGGACCTTGTGAGATATGGCAACAACTTGTTTAAACCTTTCAAACGATTCTCAAATAAAGCTGAAGGAAAGGGAATTGGTCTGCATATTATCAAATCTATGATAGAAAAAAATGGTGGGAAAATAGAGGTACACAGCGAGGTAAACGTTGGGACTGAATTTGTTTGTCACCTCAAGGAGTATAAATTTCCCGTTAATTGATTTCTAATATTTTTTTTATTTCTTTTTCCTCTAAAGGTTTATGGATAAAACCTTTCACGGTTTTAAACGATAGCGACCTGGTTTTGTCACTTTCGCGTTGAGAGCTTGTAACCACTATAATTCCCGTTTGCGGATAAACAGCGGCAAACTTTTCCTCATAATGTTGGATAAATTCATATCCATCCATTTCGGGCATATTTAAGTCCACGAAAATTATTTCAGGTACTGAATTGTTCGATTTTTCTAAATATTTTAAAGCCTCCCAGCCACTATTTACACTATCATATTTTTTTATAAAATCTATTTCATCAATAATTAGGCCCATTAAGAAGATACTCAGATCATCATCGTCAATTAT